>JADFZT010000002.1:138135-161384 GCA_015232395.1 Magnetococcales bacterium
TGGTGGATCTGGTGGCTGTTGCAAGATGGCTGGTGGATCCGGCGGTTGCGGCAAGATGGCTGGTGGATCTGGTGGTTGTGGCAAGATGGCTGGTGGATCTGGCGGTTGTGGCAAAAAAATGTCTGGCCCAGGCGCGATGGGGGGCGGTTGTGGCAAGATGAAGGGGCGCGGCATGGGGAGGATGGACCATGCGGCCATGCATGCCCCGGGGTTGATGGGGTTGGGGTTTGATGTGGCTGATGACGCACGCTTGAAGAGGCAGTTGGGGGTTCTCTTTAAACGCCTCATGATGGATGAGATGCAAATCGGCGTCTGGAACACCTTTGCCAAGGGGATGCTTGATTGGTCTCAGGCGATAAACCATCTTCCGGCCCAAGTACAGGACCAGCCTGGAAATTCAGTGGAGCAGGCCATACAACATCTGCGTCATACCCAGCATCGTTTGGCGATGGAAAAGCATGCTATCAATAGTTATATCCACCTCTATGAACAGATGAACCCTCGGCAGCAGGCCCTGGCAGACATCTTTTCCGGATTTTAAATGGTGAAGCCGTGACCGGATATATGGCGGAATTGATTCTGGAGGACCAACCGGTTCTGATGTTTGGCGGTGGTCGGGTAGCCAGGCGCAAGTTGACGGGGCTGGTACCTGCCAAAGCCCATATCACGGTGGTGGCTCCTCACCTCGATCCCGGGGTGGCGGAGGGGGTGGCCATGGGGGAGATCCAACATGAAGCCGGTTTTTATTCCCTGGCCCGCCTGACCCGTGCACCTCGTCCGGTATTGGTGTTTGCCGCCACCGGGGATGCAGGGTTAAATCAAATCATCGCCGCAGCATGTCGGGAGCAAGGGCTGCTGTGCAACTCTGCTGATGATCCCCGATCAAGCTCCCTGCTGGTGCCAGCCGTGGTGCGGCGGGGCAAGGTGTCGGTGGCAGTCTCTTCCGGGGGATTGAGTCCATCTCTGTCGCGTCTGCTCAAAGAGCGCATCGACCGCTGGCTGGAAGGGGGATGGGGGGCGGTGGCTGATCTGTTTGGAGCTGAACGGGCACGGGTCAAGGAGAGCTTGCCGGTGGATCGGGTCCGGCACCGCTTTTGGCGGGAGACCGCTTTGGCCCTTGATGATGAAGAGAGGGTGGACGCCCCAGACAACAGCAGCTGGTTTGCCGCTCGACTCGACCAGGCCAAGGAAGTCAGTCGGGAAGAATCAGGGCAGTGAATTGGGAAGTGCCAGGGAAATGGGCCGGGAGGTGGGTTGCGACTGCCGCCATCCATCCTTACTAGCAGCTTTTCCCTGTTTTTTATCAATCATCTCAAGAGGATTCCCCACGGTGGGGTTTTTCTTGTCAGAATAGCACCACGATAACGATATGTTCGAAGTTTCCCTCACCATCGACTTTTGCTATGGCCATCGTCTTTTGGATTATGATGGCAAGTGCAAACATCTCCACGGCCACAACGGCAAAGCCCGGGTAGTGCTCCAGGGGGATAGCCTGGATAATCGGGGTATTTTGTTTGATTTCAAGGAGGTCAAACAGAAGGTCAAGGGGTGGATCGATGAGGAGATCGACCACACCCTGCTTCTGCGGGCCGACGATCCTCTGCTCCCTCTTCTGGAAGGACGGGAGGAGCGGGTGCGGGCCTTGACCGATAATCCCACCGCCGAAACCCTCGCCCGATGGATCCACACCCAGGTGACCACCTTTGGCTATCCCGTGGTCGAGGTAACGGTTTGGGAGTCTGACTGCTGCTCCGCCACCTATCGTTGACCCACCGGATTGTTCATCTGATCGAAGCCTGTTCCATTCCCCCGCATTTTTTTTTGATGGGCTGTCGATTTGCCGGAAGGGGGCTTTTTTCCAGGGCAGCCGATTGACGCGGCTGGGGCAGGGGACTATGCTGTCGAAGTTGAAATATATTGAGGGTTTATTCACAACTTCCAATCCCCGTCAGGGGAATCCCGGTGCGGGCATCCGGAGCCATTTAAGGGCAATCCATGAGCGACAAGGTCTTCATCACCGGGGGTGCCGGGTTTGTTGGTTGCGCCGTCAGCCGTCATCTATTGGATCTGGGCCACGAAGTAGCCCTCTACGACTCTTTTCTGAACTACGTCTTTCCCCTGGATAAAATCCACCTGGACAACCTGATGAATCGTTTGGCCACGGTGGAAAACGATGTCAAAGTTTATCGGGGTAGCACCGAAAATCAGGACTGCATGCGCCGGGCGATCATGGATTTCAAGCCCAACCGCATCATCCATCTGGCAGCCATGCCTTTGGCCAATCTGGCGGTGGATCACCCGGAGGAAGCGGTGCAGTCCATCGTCATGGGCACCCTGAATCTACTGCACATCGCCCGGGATCTGCCCCAGCTGGATCGCTTGGTGTATGTCTCCTCCAGCATGGTCTACGGTGATTTTCCCAACCGACCGGTGCAAGAGGACGATGCCAAGGATCCCAAAGAGGTCTACGGCTCCATGAAGCTTTCCGGAGAGTTGATGATCCGGGCCTTCAGCCGTCTGTTTGGTTTGCAAAGCACGGTGATCCGCCCCTCTGCGGTTTATGGTCCTACGGATAACAACCGTCGGGTGCTGGGTATTTTTCTGGAGAACGCCCTGACCGGCAAGCCGCTGATCGTAAAGGGAAGGGGGCATGCCCTGGACTTTACCTTTGTGGGGGATAGCGCCGCAGGCATTGCCAGCGCCGCACTCCACGAAAAGGCTGCTGGCAAAGCCTATAACATCACCCGGGGGCGGGGGCGAACCATTTATGACGCCGCCCAGATCGTCGCCAAGCTGGTGCCGGGCACTGAGGTGATCGAGGCTCCGGCGGATCCACGCATGCCGGTGCGGGGGGGATTGGATGTCTCTCTGGCCAAAAGCGAAATCGGTTTCAACCCCCAGGTGGATCTGGAAGAGGGGCTCGCCCAATATCACGCCTATCTGCAGGATCAGAGGCAGCGCGGTGTCTGGTGATCGGGCTATTGATGATTCGTTCCAGAGCCAAGATACCCTCACCTCATGGTTGGTACCCAACCTGTTCAATCATCCCGACCACATCCTCACCCCATGACCGACACCCCCATGCAGATTCCCTTTAACGCCCTGGATCGACAGTTTCAGCAACATCGGGAGGCGTTTCTCGGGATTACCGAACGGGTGCTCTCGGGAGGCCGGGTGTTGCAGGGGCCGGAAGTAGGGCAGTTTGAAACAGATGTGGCCCGCCTGTGTGACCGCCGGGAGGGGATTGCGGTGGGGTCTTGTACCGATGCCTTGGGCTTTGCCTTGATGGCGTGTGGCATCGGTCCGGGGGATGAGGTGCTGGTGACGGGGCTCTCTTTTATTGCCTCCCTCTCCCCCATTCTGCGGGTGGGCGCGCGTCCCCGCTTTGTGGATGTGGATCCCGCCTACGGCATGATGAATCTGGATCTCCTGGAAAGCCTGGTCACGCCGAAAACCCGGGCGATTTTGGCGGTGCATCTCTATGGACAAACTTTGGACATGGAGCGGGTCGAAGCCTTTGCCCGCAAGCATCACCTGGCGTTGATTGAAGATGCCGCTCAGGCGTTGGGGGCGGGAGACAACGGGCGGCCTGCTGGCAGCATGGGGGATGTGAGCTGCTTGAGTTTTGACCCGACCAAGGTGATCGGCTCTTTTTCCAGTGCGGGGGCCGTGGTGACCGACAACAGCGAAATAGCCCGGATCATCCGGCAGCTGCGCTATCACGGTCGAGAGCCTTCCACCCGTGCGTACGAAATGCCGGGCTACAACAGCCAGCTTTCCAGCCAGATGGCGGGAATGCTTTCCTATAAGCTGGGCCACCTGGAAGCCTGGAACCACCGGCGCAACGAATTGGCAGGGCTCTATCTGGATGGGCTCAAAGGGCTGAAGGGGGTGACCCTGCCCGCCATCCGCCCCGGTTCCAGCCATAACTGGCATAAATTTGTCCTTCAGGTAGATGATCGGGATGCCTTGAAAGCAGCTTTGGCCAAAGCCAGGATCCAATCGATGATCCACTATCCCCGGCCCCTGAGTGATGAGCCGATGACCCGGATCTTGGACCTGCCTGTGCAAGCCACCCGGGTGGAGGAGACCCGGCGTCTGTGTAGCCGGGTACTCTCTCTGCCGATTTTTCCAGAAATGACCGATGCCGAGGCCGCTTATGTGGTAGAGATTGTTCGGAGCCATTATGGCCACCATTGAGAACCAAACTGTGCGCAGGATTCAAACTGTGAGGTATCCCGGGCCATGACCGAAACCACCCCTTCCGATCCACTGGATGTCAGTGTCTGCATTCCGGTTTTTAACGAAAAATCGGCGCTTCGGGAGACGCTTCTGGAGTTGCAGGTGATGATGGCAAGCCTGCCCTACAGCTACGAATTTATCCTCATTGACGATGGCTCCAGTGATGGTTGCCTGGAGACCATCCGGGATATTCCCGATGTGCGCATTATCAGGCACCAGCGCAATCTGGGAGGAGGGATCGCCCGCTTGACCGGTATTCGCCGGGCGCGGGGAAGGTGGATTTTGCAGACCGATGCCGATGGCACCTATCCGGTGGAGCGGGTGCCGGAGATGCTCAAGCAGATGGAACAGGCCGACATGGTGATCGGTGCCCGGGTGCGGGAGAGTGCCACCGATTGGCGTTGGCTCAGAATCATGATGAAGGGGCTGCTCAAATGGCTCGCTTCCATCATGGCGGGCTATCGCATTCCGGATCTTAACTCCGGGCTCAGGGTTTATGATCGGGAGCTGGCCCTCCACTACGCCTATCTCTATCCCCCGGGCCACTCCATCATGTCCACCATGACCCTGGCTTTTTTGACTGATCGCCACCGGGTCGAGTTTGTCGCCATCGACTATAACGTCCGCAAGGGGCCTTCGAGCTTTCATCCCATTCGGGACACCTATAACTATTTCATCACTATTTTGCGCACGGTGGTCTTTTTTGATCCGTTGCGGGTGTTGATGCCGGTGGTGTTGGGATTTGGTCTGGTGGCACTTCTGTTTAGCATCCGCAATTTGATTCTCTTTGCTTCTTTGGGGAGCGTGCCGCCACTGCTGTGGCTGGTGGCCTTTCTGTTTTTTGTCCTCGCCATCCTTTCCGATCAATTTTCCCGCATTTCCCGGCAGATCAGGCATGGCCGCATCCTGAATCTTTACGATCGGGTCATCGTTGAGGAAACGGAGCCGTGGCAAAAAGAGTCCTGATCCTGGGTGCCGGTGCCCAGGCCCGCTATATTCTCAACACCCTCTCCCTGCTGGGGGATCGTCAGGTGTTGGGGCTGCTGGATACCTTCGACAATCCCGACATCCATGGCAGCCAAATACGGGGCGTCACTGTCCTGGGGGGGCTTTCGATGCTGGATAGTCTGCCAGCCGCTCCCAATCTGCAACTCATCACCGCCATAGCCAATCTGGATCAAAAACAGCAGATCGTGGCTCGGATGCAGGCTCGGGGCTATCGCTTCGGCAACGCCATCCACCCCCGGGCTATTCTCGCTTCAACCGTTACGGTAGGGGTGGGGTGTGTCATCAACGCCGGAGTGGTGGTGGAGGATGGGGCGGTGATCGGCGATCATGTCATCATCCATGCCGGGGCCGTGGTGGAGCACGACAACGTAGTGGGGGATTTCGTCAATATCGGCCCCGGGGTGACCACCGCTGGTAGAGTCCGCATGGCGCGGGGAGCGACTCTCTATACCAACGCCACTCTCTTGCCGGATCGCGTGATTGGGGCCGGGGCGGTGGTGGGGGCCGGGGCGGTGGTGACCCGGGATGTATTGCCCGCTCAGGTGGTGGTTGGGGTTCCGGCTCGGCCTATCCAGGAGCGATCCTCTGGGGCTTCTGTTGGTGGTGCCTCATCTTCTGAGCCATCCTCTTCCGATATTTCTTCCCCTGAGCCATCTTCTTCTGATGTTTCTTCGGTTTCCACTTTTTACTTGAATACTTCCGGTTGATCCCATGTGCGGCATTGTCGGCATCGTGAGGTTTGACGGCAGGCCGGTAGAGCGGGAGGAGCTGGACCGGCTCAATCGCGCCCAGATCCATCGGGGGCCTGACGATGCTGGGCTGTTTCTGGAGGGGGGGGTGGGGTTGGCCATGCGCCGTCTCTCCATCCTTGATCTGGAACAGGGTCGGCAGCCCATGACCAGCGCCGACGGTCATCTGGTGATCGTCTTCAACGGCGAGTGCTACAACTTTCGTCAGATTCGGGCCGAGCTTCAGAGCCTGGGCCGTGCTTTTCGCACCGATTGCGATACCGAAGTGGTGCTGGAGGGGTATGGGGTGTGGGGGGCCGGGGTGCTGGATCGCATGATCGGCATGTGGGGGCTGGCGATCTATGATCGGCGCAGCAAAGAGCTTTTCCTGGCTCGGGATCGTCTGGGCAAAAAGCAGATCTATTATGGCTTGGAGGGGGGAGAGCTGGTGTTCGGCTCGGAGATGGCCACCCTGCCGCTTCACGCTTCCCGCTATCGCCGGGTGTGTCGTTCATCCATCGGCGAATTTTTGACCCACAGCTATATTGCCGGCCCCCATACCGCTCTGGAAGGGGTCTCCCTGTTGCCGGAGGGGCACTATGCCAAAATATCGGCTGGTGGGGCGCTGCAACTGACGCGCTATTGGGATCTCAACGCCCCGGATGGGGATCCCGTGCCCGGTAATCGTGATGAAGCGGCTGAAGCGTGCTATGCCCTGCTGCGGGATTCGGTGCGTCAGCGTCTGGTCTCGGATGTGCCGGTGTCGGTGATGCTCTCTTCCGGGCTTGATTCTTCGGCCATCGGTTATCTCCTGGCGCAAGAACTGGATGCGCCGTTGCAGGCCTTTTCCATCGGTTTTGGCGACCGGGATTTTGACGAAGCGGCGGACTCCGGAGCCTTTGCCCGGCAGATGGGCATTCCCTGGCAGACGGCCCACCTGACCGGGGAGGCGGTGGCGGACCATTTTGAAAATCTCATCGATCACTCCTCCTCGCTCCAGGGCAACACCGCCCAGATCATCTACTATCACGTCAATCGCATGATTGGTGAGGCAGGGTTCAAGGTGGCGCTCAATGGCAGCGGTGGGGATGAGCTGTTTGCCGGTTATCGCACCTATCAGGCGGATACTCTCTTCAAGGTGTGGCGGCGGCTGCCGGGGTGGCTGCAAAAGAGTGTCACGGGCGGGGTTTCCCTGATGCCAGCCCAGATGGGTCGGGTTTCCCTCGATTATATGCTCAAGCAATTCACCCGCTGCCCCTACGACTCTCCCTCCCAAGCCCACGGTTACTGGCGCCATATCTTTTCCACCGATGAGCTGACCCAACTGCTGGACCCCACCATTCCGGCTCACCCGGCAGCGCTTTATGATCGGGCTTTTGGGGAGATCGGGGGGGATCCCGAGATCATCAATACCCTGCTTCGGGCCGACCTCAAGGCGTGGCTCGGTCCCATGCTTCCCTGGGTGGATAACGTCTCCATGGCCCATAGTGTGGAGCTGCGTTTACCCTTTCTCGACCATCGTCTGGTACAAAAGGCGCTGAATTTGCCCCCCCATATGCTTTTTCAGGGCTGGAAATTGAAGGGGCTTATGAAGCGGTTTTTAAACCACCGACTGCCCCACGACACCCTCCACCGCCGCAAACGGGGAACCCACCTGCCCTTGGGCCGCTGGTTGAATGGACCATTGGCTGAACTGGCTGATCACTATCTCTCCCCCGAAACCGTCCAGGGGCATGGCTTGATGGATCCCACGATGGTCGCCAACCTGTTGCAGGCGCATCGGGAGGGGCGGCAGGAAAACACCTTCAAGCTTTGGAACCTGATTGTCCTGAACGCCTGGATGGAGCGGTTTGGTATCTCGGGGTAGGGGAGAGGGTCCGGGTGTAGGGTCCGGGGGGAGGGTGGATGGCTATTTTCAGGACTCTCCCGCTTTTGGCGTCGCTGGGGTTTTGGAGTGATTTGTGCATAAATTGGCCGAGTCTTACACTTGATTGAGGGGGAAGATCCATGGTGGCTACCAGTCCGTCTATGAATCGGGCACTTTTGGACTATATCCGCTGTCCGCGTAATGGCAGCCGTCTGGTTTTGGCGAATCAGGATGGGGAGCCTGTTGTCGATGGGGAACTTCTCTCCACCGAGGGGGGGCATCGCTATCCAGTGCGCTTTGGCGTGCCGATTTTGCTGGCGGATCCAACCGAAGAGGAGCAATTTACCGGGGTCAACTTTGCCGAGCAGTGGGGGCTTTTTGATCAAGTGGGGGGGCTGGGGGAGGAGTTTGAGGAAAAGCAGACAGCGGAATATCTCCACCCCATCGAGATGCAGGCATTTTCCGGCCAGTTGGTTTTTGAGGCAGGATGTGGCTATGGCCGCAATCTGCTTATGGCGCAAAAATCCGGGGCTGCCCTGACCATCGGCATGGATGTGGGGGAGGCGGCTTTTATTGCCAAGCGGCGGGGGGTGGATGCCCTCATCGGGGATATTCTCAATCCCCCGGTGGATAGGGAACGCTTCGATGTGGTCTTTACCTTCGGTGTGCTCCAGCACGTTTCCGATCCCCACCTGGGGTTTCAAAAGCTGTTTCAACTGCTTAAACCCGGTGGGCTCTACAGCCATTCGGTCTACTCTCTGGAAAACAACTGGTTTTTGGTCAATCTTTTCACTCCGGCCCGGGAAAAAATTTTCCGTCATCTGCCGGTGTGGGCCAAGGTGACCCTGTCGATGATGTTGGCGGTGCCGACCTGGCTTTTTTTCTGGCTTTTTTATGCCCCCTTTTCTTTTTCCGAAGGATTGAATGGCTGGGCTTCGAAGCGGCTTTTTTATTACGATTTTGCGATGCTCTTCGTCAAAAAACTGGGCTTCAAGACGTGGGTGGCGCAACTCTTCGATCATTTTAACGCCCCACTGGTCACCTATTTTTCCCGGGAGCAGCTGGAAGGGTGGTGCGATGAGCTGGCGTTGTTGGAGCGCTACTACTATTTCCGCAACCAAAATACCTGGAACTTTGGTGGCGTGAAGCCCAAGCTCGGGGTTGACTGATCCCATCCTGGATTTTCCACGGGTATCTCTCTTCTGAAGGATGGTTGTCTGAGACAAATTCTGGTTCAAACGATGAATTTAAGGTTATCGTTTGAACTTCATTCAAAACCGAAAAATTTGCCACAGAGAACACAGAGGTCACAGAGGTCACAGAGGAAAAGCATGAACAACAGCTGAATATTCCGACCACTACCGGGCACGAGTTTGGCCCGATTTTGGTTTTCTCTGTGTTCTCTGTGCCCTCTGTGGCTAAATATTTTTTTGTTCGATTTACCTATTGAACCAGAACTGGTATGAGACCCCATGTTCGACGCCCAACATCCCCTCTGGTTCAAGCGCCTGATTCTCTTCTCCCTGTTCGCCATCGTGCTGCTGGGGGGGGTGCGGATGCTGCCCCAGTTTGCGTTGATCCCCCTGCTCGATCCGCCCTTTACCCATCTCGAACAGGAAAATGGGGTGGTGGAGATCGACCTTTCTCCCATTGAGTTGAGTCGTTTCAGCCGCCAGGATCAGCGTCCACCGGTGGGCAGTGTTTGGTCCGGCTGGACCCCTCTGAAATCCGTCCAAAGTTTTTCCGAACTGCAAACCCTCGCAGCTGAAAATAGCGGTGTTTCAGGAGCTTCCCCCAGGGGCTATTTCCAGGATGGCAACCAGCTGTGGATTGTGGGGGGGCAGGGGGCTTCTTTGCACTATGTCACCCTTTTTCCCTTTGCCCACACCTTGGGGGTCACCCATAAATCGATCCTGATTCGTTCGGTGCTCTGGCAGACCTTGGCAGCGGGGGTGATTTATGTCCTTGTCGCTGGACTTCTGCTCTTCACCGCCTGGGTGGTGGTCCGGCGATTTTCCGGTTTTTATGGGCCGCGCTATCGGAGACTCCTGATCCTTGCCATGGCGCTCTGCCTGGGATTGGAGCTTTTGCCCAACTGGCACACCTTCATCATCGGCGACGACTCCCCGGGTTACCTCTCACCCCCCTTTCAAACCTCCCGTCCTCCGGTCTTTCCCGCCTTGGCCATGGCTGTTTCCGGGAGTGACGCTTTGCGAGGGGATGCCGACGGGATGGTGCACGAAAAATTTTATGTGGCCGCTCCCGATGGTCGGGATCAGGGACTTCTGCGGGTGGTGCAGGGGCAAAAGGTGATTTTGGCGTTTGCCTGGCTTTTGCTGGCCGCCCTGTTGATGCGACGTTATTCCCCTCCCCTGGTAGCCCTTCTGTTTTTGGGAATGACCTTCCTGGCGCCTGGCATTCTCGATACCGGTCGCCACACCCTGATTGTGCCGGATGGGCTGTTTTGGTTGGTTTTTTTGGGGGGGAGTGGCGGTTTATGGTGGTGGCTCAAGAGGGGAAGAACTCTCTTCGGGGAGCGGGGTAGCCCGGTATCTCTGTCAGATGAAACTCCGAACCTTCTCCAAAGCAGGCCACGCGCCACTCTTCTCACCCCCCTCTTGCCGCTTCTGGCCCTCTTGCCTCTCCTGGGGATTGCGCTACTCATCACGGTGTTGGCTTTCACCTTGGGCCAGACCGGGCTGGTGATGACGGAGATCAATTTTTTGCTTTCCGAAACCCTGGCCCAGAGTGTGTTGGCGCTCCTGGCTGGGGTGGGGGTGCTGTTTTTTGGGGGGGGGCAGGCCCGCTGGTTGATCGCGGCTGGGGCGCTCTGCGGTATTTTATACATGATTCGCCATGCCGGGATTTTTGGAGTGGTGTTTTTCGGATGGATGGCGCTTTTTGGTCTGTGGCGGGATTGGCGCCGATATGTAGGACCGATGGCGTTGGCGATGGCCTGTTTTGTGGCGGTTGCCTCCATGCAATCCTTCCACCGCTACCAGGAGCAGGAGATCGTCGAAGTAGCGCCAGTCTTTTCTCTGGTGTTGGCGACCCTGGCTTTGCAGTTTGCCGATGAATCAGACCTGGCTCACCAGCCCGATCCCCTGCATCGACGCTATCTCCGGGAGGCACTGGCGCTGAAAAAAACCGAGGACGCCAAACGAGTGCTGGAGTTCGAAGCCTATCGCCAGGCTGGGGCCCAAAACCTGCCCTCCCTGAAAATCATGGCCTTGAACACCAACATGTATCGGGTGTTGAAACCTCTGGCCAATGGTTTTTCCGAGGTGAGCGGGCTTTCCAGAGAGGTGTTCTACCAGACGTTGGGACATAACGTGCTGCCCCGGCATCTCTGGGACTGGACCCAACACGCCGTGGGTTCCTTTTGGAATGGCAACGAAACCGTCTCCCGCTTGAGCCGCTATGTGCCGGGGTGGTTGCTGATGGGCGTGGTGGTGGGGCTGGGGGTATGGCTGGGGGGGGCGGTCGGCTGGTTGGCCATTTCTCTGCTGACCACCCATATCGCCTCCATCGGGATTGTGGCGCTTTTCGATGTGCCGGTGGGGCGCTATATCTATCTGGCTGAGCCTCTGCTTGCGGTGGCGATGTTTATACTCATCCTGAGCGGGATCGAGCGGCTTTTTGGGGCTACGCCAGCCGACGCTTCTGCCTGAGCGTGCCCGCTGACAATCCCACCGCCAAGCGGGCGAGTAGGGTAAAGAGCAACCCACCAAACGCCCAGATCCCCAGTGAAATTTCGATCTCGATGAGGGAGGGGGTATACTCGACCACCTCTCCCAGAGGGGTGGGGATGAAGGCGGGAACCACAAGCCCCAAGCCCTTTTCCGTCCAGATTCCCCCCAAAGCCAGTAAACAAGCCCCGTTCAACAGCCAGCGACGATGGCGCCAGGGTCGTATGATCAGGATCAATCCGGCAAGCCCATTGGCGGCGATGGCCAGGCGCACAGGCAAGGTCAAGGCATCCGCCCCGGGGAGACCCCAATAGAGATATTGGGCGGAGAGGGCGTGTTCGGTGTGGCGGTAAAAGTGGATAAAAAATTCCGAGCCCAGGAGAAACAGATTGATCACCATGGAGACCGCGACGATACCGGTCAGGGTGCGCTCAACTGCGTGGTGGAGGGTAAACTCTGAAATTCCATCCAGCAGTCGAAAGGTCAGGATCATCAGCGCCCCTCCAGCGGCAAAGGCTGAAGCGATGAAGCGGGGGGCCAGCACAGCGCTATACCAGAAGGGGCGGGCGGGATTGCCCGAGAGCATGAAGGCGGTCACCGTGTGAATGGCGATGCCGAGCACTATCGCCCCGATCAGCCAGGGCTTCAGCTTTTTTTTGCTTAAGGGTCGGCCTTGATACTGCCCCTTGAACTGGATAAAAACCAAACTCGCGTTCAGCAGTAGATAGGCCGTCAGTACCACCATGTCCCAGGCCAGAATCGAGGTGGGAAAGTGGAGAGTGCCGATCAGGGGCAAGGCGTGCCAGATGCGCAGGGGTTGTCCCAGATCCACGAAGACGAAGAGCAGGCTCATGGTGACCGCAGCAATGGCCAGACACTCCCCCAGAAGCACCACGCTACCCATCTCCTGGCGCTGAAAAAAGACCACCGGAATCAGCAGGATCACGGCAGCCGCCGCCACCCCCACCAAAAAGGTGAAGTTACCGATATAGAGCCCCCAGAGGATCTGATCCCCCATCCCCGTCACCTGGAGCCCCAGGGTAAACTGCTGCCCATAGGCCCACACTCCGAGCAGGACAAACCCCAAAAGCCCCCCACACCAGAGCTGAAACCCCGTACTGCTCTCCAGGATATGCCCCAGCATCGCCCTGAAAAAGGCCCGAGGGGCAGGCTTGGATTTTGGCTCGGCGGGTTTGGTTCGTTGGGTGGCAGGGGTCATCGTTCGGAAAAATACCAAAATGTGGGTTCGGTCCCCATCTCTTCTTTCAAGCGGTAGACCGGTTTGTTGGCCAGAATCCAGCGAATTTCACTCCCGGGATCCAAAATATTGCCGAAGATCCGTGCACCCGTCGGGCAGGCCTCCTGGCAGGCGGGTTGTTGGCCCTTGCGGGTGCGCTGGATACAAAAGGTACACTTTTCCATCACCCCTGATGGGCGGGGTCGATTGCCCAGATAATGGGTTTGGGGGGTGACCTCCTCTGGCGGGATGACTGGTTTTTTCCAGTTAAAATGGCGCGCCCAATAGGGGCAGGCCACCCCGCAATAGCGGCAGCCAATGCACCAGTCATAATCCACCACCACAATGCCGTCGGGCTCCTGCCAGGTGGCCCCCACCGGGCAGGCTTGCACACAGGCGGGATCTTCACACTGCTGGCACTGGATGGGGAGATACCATTTGCCGGGTTCCGGCGCGCCTGCCCCGTGGTGGTGGGGCTCTCCCCGATCCAGACGTCGCTCCCCCTGATCCAGTTTCACCACCCGGATGTTTTCCAGGGTGTCGTTGCGTCCGCAGTTGTTTTCCTCGACACACGCGGTCACACAGTGACGCAATCCTTTGCACTTGGAGAGATTCAAGGCATAGCCAAAGCGCACGTTGGGCTGGGGGAGGGTGTTTTTACATTGGATATCCACCCCATGCTCCCGCTTGGCTCGCCGCTCGATGCGGGCCAGTGCGGCGGCGACCTCTTCTGGACTCATGCGCCGATAGTGCGTCTGAAACAGGCTGGCCAGAGAGTCCATGAGGGGGCTGCCGTCATCCTCTTTTGATGCCCCCGAGGTGGAGGCAATGGCGGTGGTGGTCGCAGCGGCGGTCAGCACCCCGGCCACTCCTCCCAATAGTTTGCGCCGACCGGGGTCCGGTAGGGCGTCGCTATCGTTGGATTTTGGAAGCGGACCCAAAGGTGGCCCGGAGCCGCCGGCATGGGAATCGTTGGGATCCGGTTTTTGGGTGGGGATTCGCTCGGGACTTCGGGTGGAATTGTCAGCGGCCATGGTCGCTCTGGGCAGCCTTGGTAAGAGGTGGATCCGGGGGGCGCTTCCAGGCTGGGTGGTGGGGGTTGTGACAGCTGAAACAGCGTTGAATCGTGCGGGGCCCCTGCCAGTTGCCCACCCGCTTGCCGTGGGCGCCAAACTGCCAATCCCTGACTTGGGCCGGGTGGCAGAGGGCACAGGTGCGATGACCTTCTTCAAAAGCAAAGCGGGCTCCGGCTGGCAGCTTCAAGATGTCGGGTTCTTCGGTATCGTGGCAGTGGTAGCACCAAAAGCGCCCCCCCCCGTGTTTGTTGGCAGGGGCACCGTGCCCCCAAAGGGCCTGATGGGGTTTGTTCAGGTGACGAGGAGTGGGATTGGCAGGCCGCCAGCCGTGGCAGTTGACGCAGTCAGCCTTGGCGGGCTGGCCGTGGAGTTTAAAAGGGGGGGCTGCCCGGGGGGTGGCTACCCCCTTCACCGGTTGAATGCCAGTCGCCTCGGCTGGCGTTCCGGCAGTCATGCCAGCCACCTCCTGGCTGAAAAGGGCGGTGGGGAGGCCCAACCATAAACCAAGCAGGGTGGCAAGACCCAAAAGAAGCCTTCTCTTTGGCTGGATCGTGAAGGAGGAGCAGATTATCAACGGGAGCGGCTGCATGGAAAGGGGTTATAGCATCCACCCGAGAGCAGGCCAACCGATCTTTTTGGGTGTGTTCCCTATGGCGTGCTTTCCTCGACGGGGGTGAGGGTGCCCTTGGGAGTGGAGGGGGGCTCATTATCGGTGTCAGGGGCTGGATTATCACTGGCATTGGCATTGGCAGAGGGAGCGACCCCTTCCACTTCAGCCCGGAGAATTTTTTCCAGCCGTTTGCGGGCGGTGGTAAAGTTGCGAAACCATTTTTTGGGGTCGGGTCCAGGGCGGGAATCCACCAGATCCTGACACATTCCGGCCAACTCCGTGGCCCCCAGGGTGAGGAGGGGGTCCAGCAGTTGCCGGGCGCTCTCCCGGGCAGGGCGGATTTTATTGCGCTTGATCCCTTCCGCCATCCAGCCGCTGCTCTCCTCCAGGTTTTTCAGGAGCAGGGCCACCGCTTGGACAAAACCATCCCCACCCGTTCGGCGTAGTTGCTTGACCACCGGATAGTCTACCGGGTCATTTTTGCTTGGGGAGTCCTTATGGAGTTCCCCTACCCATCGGGTCAAAATACCCTGAAGGTGTTGGGGCAGGATGGGTCTTTCCAGGGCGTCGTCGAAACCCGCTGCCAGAGAGCGGCTGCGGCCCCGGCGGCCATCCCCAACCAAGCCGATCAACAAGGGGGTGGAACTTTGATTGGCCAGGTTTTCGGCCCCTGGAAAATGGCTGCTTACCAAAGCCAGGGAAAAGAGTGAAAGGTCAAGCTTTTCCAAGGTTTCGCCATCAGATACGGCGGTGGCCTGGCAGCCCAGATCCATCACCATGGTACAGAGGAGCTTCCGGGCCGCAGGGTTGGGCTCCAGCACCAGAATGCGATGACCGAGCCAGGGGGGAGCTGGGGGCAGGGTGGCGGGGGGTGGGTTTTCGGAGAGGGGGGAGAGATGTTTTTCCACGCTGGCAGAGAGCATGTAACCCTCACCCCGCACGGTCTGAATGATCTGGGGCTTTTTGGTGTTTTCCTGTAGTCGGCCTCGCAGGCGGCTCACCATGATATCGATGGAGCGGTCGAAGGGCTCAGACTCTGATCTTTTGGTGAGGTTCAGCAGCTGTTCCCGATTGAGCACCCGATTGGGGTGGGTCAGAAAGGTGGTGAGCAGGCGCATCTCGCCATGGGTGAGGAGCACTTCCCGTCCCGTTGGAGAGAGGAGCTTTCGGGCGGAGCGATCCAGAGACCAGCCGGAAAAATGAAAAAATTCGCCGGGAGAAACCTCCTCGGATTGGGGCATTTGTCGGGTGCGGCGCAGGACGGTCTTGACCCGGGCGGCGATCTCCCTGGGAGAGAAAGGCTTGACCACATAATCGTCCGCCCCCATCTCCAAACCGATAATCCGTTCCACCTCTTCATTGCGGGCGGTGAGAATGATCACCGGCGTCAGGGTGTTGGCTCGAAGGTTTCGACAAAGCTCCAGACCATCACCGTCCGGCAGACCCAGATCCAAGATTACCAGATCGACCTTTTTGTGTTCCAAAACCTTGGTCATATCTCGGCCTCGGCCCACGGAACTAATGCGGTAGCCCCCTTTGGTGAGAGCCTTTTTCAGGAGTTTGCGGACATCCGGATCGTCGTCTACGACCAAAATGTGATCAGTTCTGGCACCCATGGGATACTCTGGTTTGTTTTATTGATGGATTGCGGTTGATTGAGGCTTTGCCTATGGAGAAGTGTCTGGATGATTATATTTTACCACACGCCGTTCTTTGAAATAATTTTGCAGCCTCTGCCTTTTCCTGGGTACGGGTAAAAAACTGTCCGGAGGGTGAGGAAAAGGGGTCGCTTGTCAGCTGGTTTTCATTCAGTAGAGCAAATAGAGTTTATTCCGCAAAGAGTCATTTGATTGATCAGTCTGAATGTTTGTCAATGAATCCTCATCTGAAGACATTTTGATACATTTCGGAGGCAAAGGGAACAAGCTGTCGTGGTGGGAGGCTTTTTTTTGCAAATTTTTTTCTTTTCTTTCCCAGGATAAATTTTTTTTTTAAGTAGCCGGGGCGCTTTTTGGGATGCTAAAAAATAACCGGATGTTTATATTTGTCGTTTTGGGGGGAGTAAACGGGCTTCACTCCTTCGGATCTATCGAATAAATAGGGACACCTTTGATTGATTTGCCACTCTTTATAATGAACAGCCCAAGACGATATGCATGGTTATTGGTCGTTGCAGCGTGCCTGCTGGCCTCTCCAGGGTATGGCAATGAGGCGCTTGTTCTGCGCATTCATCCCTACCTGGGCGCCTCCAAACTGATCGAAAAATTTACGCCACTGGCCAACCACATCGCCACCGTTTTGGAAAAACCGGTACGAATCCGAATCTCTCCGGATTATAAGGATCACATACGCGCTATCGGCCAAGGGGATTTTGACCTGGCTTATCTGGGGCCGATGCTCTATGTCCAGACCGCTGAAAAGAGGGCTGATCTACCGATTTTGGCGCGGCTGGAGGTGAACGGTAGCCCCACCTTTCGGGGGGTGATTTTTGCCCGGCAGAAGAGCAGTCTGGAAAAATTGGCAGATCTGGCTGGGAAAAAAATGGCCTTTGGGGATCCCAATTCCACCATGAGCCACCTGGTGCCCCGCTATATGCTGCTGAAAGCTGGCGTGAGCGAAGATCGGTTGGCAGAGTATGGCCATCTGAGCAATCATGAAAATGTGGCCCTGGGGGTGCTGATGGGGTTTTTTGATGGGGGCGCGGTCAAGGAGGGGGTTTTTTACAAATATCGCGATCGGGGGCTTAAGGCTCTCGCTTGGTCACCCCATATTTCGGAACATGTGATTGTCGCCAATGACCACTTTCCCCAAGGGGATATCGCCGCTTTACAAAAAAATCTTTACCAACTCCACCACTCCGAATCAGGGCAGGCGATCTTGCATGCCATCAAACCTTCAGTCTCTGCATTGGTTCCAGGAGAGGGGAGCGATTTTGATCCCCTGCGTGAAATTTTGCATGTTCTCTCCGAAGCCGGGATTTGGCCGTAGGGGTGTGGAACCTGTCTAAATTGTTTTCGAAAGAGTGATGACGGGATTGGCCTGGGAGGAGGAAATATCAGGCTTGAACCCTGGGCCGAATAAACGGTATCGTGTGGGGTTCGGACTGAGGGCTTGGCTTTGTGGATGCTGGAACTGGCTGAGGAGAGGGGGATTCCAGGCTATCCTGTTTTGGTTCAAATGGGGCGGCTTGGGAACGAAAACAAGAAGTTGAGGGTCTGATTCTTTTATGGGTGAAAATTTGCTGACATGTTTGGCCAAGGCAGGAATTTTTTTTACCTCTGGCCAAAATAGCGGGGGAGTGACTTTCACGCTAAATCCATCACCCCACCCGAGGGTGATTTGTCTTGCCGGGGAAGATTTCAGCAGGGGCTTGGCCTTTTGCCTGTGGCTGGAAAAGTCCAGCTTGGCTCGGGGGTGATCGGATGGAACCGCTTCATGATCCCCTGAACTACCAGTCTGCCCGGATCCTGATGGCCGATGACGACCCTGACATGCGTCTGCTTTTGGGTCGATTCCTGAAAAAATATGGTTACCGCATCACTGCAGCCTCCGATGGTCAGGAAGCGGTCCAGCAGTTTCAAGCTGGTGCTCACGATCTGGTCCTGCTGGATGCTGACATGCCGGTGTTGGATGGTTTTCAGGCCTGCGAAAATATGAAAGCCATCCCCGGCCTTGAAGGCGTCCCGGTGATCATGGTCACCGCCATGGATGATGACGCCTCCGTGGATCGGGCTTTTTCGGTGGGGGCGGAAGAGTTTATCACCAAACCCATCCATTGGGCGGTGCTTAAACAGCGGATCCGGCGCATTCTGGAGCGGCGGCAGCTGGAGTTGCGGCTGAAGGCCCAAGCCGAAATAGACCCCCTGACCCGGCTTCCCAACCGGACCCTTTTTCAGGATCGCCTCCGCCAATCCATGAGCCTGGCCTCCCGTAACCACAAAAAAGTGGTCCTGATGTTTCTCGATCTGGACCGCTTTAAGCTGGTCAACGACACCATGGGCCACGAGGCTGGGGATCGACTGCTGCAGGAAGCTGCCCACAGGCTGTCCAGTTGTGTGCGCAAATCCGACACCGTCTCCCGATTGGGAGGGGATGAATTTACCGTTATCCTGCCTGAGCTGGATCGGGTGGAACATGTGGAGTCCCTGGCCGCTAAAATGCTCTATCAACTGAGCTTGGGCTTTGACGTGGGGTGCCAGGAGGCCTTTGTTTCCGGCTCCATCGGTATCACCGTTTTTCCAGATGATGGCACCGACATGTCGGAACTTCTGAAAAATGCCGACAGCGCCATGTATCGGGCCAAAGATGCCGGACGCAACACCTTTCGCTTTTTTACCCCCGAAATGCACGCCCAGGCGTTGGCTCGTGTCTCCCGTGAAGAGGCTCTGCGTCACGCCCTGGAGCACTCCGAATTTAAAGTTTACTACCAGCCCCAGGTGGATACCGTCAGCAACCGGATCGTCGGGGTGGAGGCCCTGCTGCGTTGGGACCATCCTGAGGAGGGGCTGATTCCTCCCAGCGACTTTATTCCCCTGGCCGAAGAGACCGGTCTGATCGTGCCTTTGGGGGAGTGGGTGCTGAAAACCGTCTGTCACCAGGGCCAGGCATGGCTTGAAGCCGGTCACACCCTCCGCTGGCTGGCGGTCAATCTTTCCCCCCGTCAATTTGGGGAGAAGGATAATCTTTTAGGCTCTGTTGCGCGGATTCTCAAAGAGAGCGGTTTCCCGCCGGAGCGCCTGGAGCTGGAGGTTTCGGAAGGGATCATGATGGGGGATGTGGAGCAGGCGGTGGCCACCATGCAGGGGCTTCGGGATTTGGGGGTGCGTATGGCGGTGGATGATTTTGGTACCGGTTTTTCCGCCCTCGGGGTATTGCAGCGCTTTCCGATTCAGACCCTCAAGATCGACCGCTCCTTCATTCAGCAGCTGGACCGTGAAATGGGTGGTTCGGTGATTGTTCCCGCCATCATTGCCCTGGGTCAGCGTCTGGGCCTGACAGTGGTGACCGAAGGGGTGGAAACAAAAGAACAGGTGGCCAGGCTTGAAGAGGAGGGGTGTTCCAAGTTTCAGGGATTCTATTTTCATCAGCCCCTGCCCGCTCTCAAAATGGGCTCTCTGCTGATACAGGAGGGTGTTGATCCTGAGGCCCCCCCTCTGTCTCCTGTTTTACCACACCCTGCTGCCAATTAATCCATGCCGCTGCCCCGTTTTTCGGTTTGATCCACGGAGCAGGATATGTGGAATGGCCGATCTTTTTTTCTCACCAAAAGAGCTTTAACACCCGGGAACCCTGGGTTGATGAATGGGGCTCAGAACTTCTTGGCCAACATCTTTTCAAAGTCCACACTACACATGGGTCGTCCAAAATAGTAACCCTGGCCCATCAGGCAGCCTCGATCTTTGAGAAATTGCGCCTGCTCGGCACTCTCCACCCCTTCACCAATCACCTGGCGTTTCAGGCTATGGGCCAGGGAGACGATGGCTTCCACCAGCACGACTGTTTCCGGATCGGTGAGCACGTCTGGGACAAAGGCCCGGTCGATTTTGATGCCGTTGACCGGCAGCTGCTTCAGAATGCTTAAAGAGGAATAGCCGGTGCCGAAGTCGTCGAGCCAGAGATTGACCCCCAGATGGGTCAGGTGGTTCAACATGGACATGGCCCGCTCTTCATCCTCCATGAGAATGTTTTCGGTGATTTCCAACACCAGTGCCGTGGGGGGCAGGCCGGTTTCCCGGAGAATGCCCGGTATTTTGTCGTCGGTGGAAAGCTCTCGGCAGCGGGTGCAGGAAAGGTTGACGGTGATGAAAAAGTCGTCGAAATCGAACTGTTTGCGCCAAGTCTGAGCCTGGGTGCAGGCGGTTTGCAACATCCATTCGGTAAATTGGCTGATCAGGCCGATCTCTTCGGCCAGGGGGATGAAGGCGCTGGGGGAGACCCATCCTTTGGTGGGATGGTTCCAGCGGAGGAAGCTTTCCGCTCCGACCACCTTGCCGGTTTCCAGCTGGATGATGGGTTGATAGCGGATGACCAGTTGGTTGCGTTCCATGGCCCGGTGGAGATCTTTCTCCAGCTCCATGCGCTCCTGGGCTTCGGTGTGCATGTCGGGGGTGAAAAAGCGGAAGGCGTTACGGCCATCGTGTTTGGCGCGATACATGGCGCTGTCGGCATTGCGTAGCAAACCATCCACATCGTCCGCATCATCCGGATAGACCGTCACCCCCACCGATCCGGAGATGAACACCTCCTGGCCTTCGAGTATGAAGGGGGTGGCGAGCTGTTTGAGAATTTCGCCGGCGACCCTTTCGGCGAAGGGCCCCTTGGCCATATCCGGCAGAATGGCGGTAAATTCATCCCCACCCAGTCGGGCGACGGTATCGGATTTGCGCAGGACGCTGAGCAGTCGTTCGGAGACATCTTTGAGTAGTTGGTCTCCAGCCGCATGTCCCAGGGTGTCGTTGACCCATTTGAAGCGGTCCAGGTCGATAAACATCAAGGCGACCCGGGAGTTTTGACGGTTGGCGCGGACGGTCTCCTGGGTGAGACGGTCATAAAACAGGGTGCGGTTGGGCAGTCCTGTAAGATTATCGTAGTTGGCTTGGTGATGAATCCGCTCTTCCTGGCGTTTGCGTTGGGAAATATCCCGCATCACGGTGAAGAGGGCCAATTGTCCCTGGAAGGGGGTGGGGCCGGAAGAGGTTTCCATCTCGACGATGTTACCATCCGGCTTTTCCAGGCGGATTTCCGAGGCGGCCCATTGCTTTTCCCCGGAGATGATGTCGTGGGAGGCCTGGATGAATTTTTCCCGGGAATCTGGATGGAGGAGTTCGAAAAGATTATTGTCCAGGGGGGACTCCTGGTCAGGGGCATCGATGATTTTTCGGGCCGCAGGGTTGGCATAGAGAATGACGCCATCCCGATGAATGAGAATGCCTTCCTGCAAGGTTTGGGTCAGCTCACGGAAATCATCCTGATTTTTCGCGGTTTCCGAAGGGGGCTGGTTGCTTGATTGTTGGGTCATGCCTTTTTGATCCTGACAAAAAAAATCTTTTACGAATCCCAGGTTTCATCCATAAATAGCCATTTCAGCGAGTGGGCTGTCCTGGCGGGGATGTGGTGAAACGCTTTCATTGTAGGTTAAAAAGCGGATATGATGACAGGAGGAAATCGGAAACCGGCAGAAATGGCACCGGGTTTTTGGCAAAATTGGCCAGGAGAGACGGTTTGAGAGGATTGGCAGGGGTGTTCGTTTCAGGGGGCAGGAACCTCTGGATCGGCAGGAGGGCATGAAAGTTTTGGGCGTGACGGCCTTGATCCTGGCCATCATATTGATCTTCGTGCCTATCCTGGGGGGATATCTGGTGGTCATACCGGCGCTTTTTGCAGCTTTGGCTGGTGGAGCCGGGTTTACCCCGGGGATGGTGGCCCTGCTCCTCAATCTGGTCAATCTGCTGTTTTTATCACCCGTGATGGTCATGAACGTGACCGGGGGGATTAAAGCGGGTGACTCTCTCCCTCTGCTGATTTTTGGCGGGTTGATTCTGATACAGGTCGTGGCAGGGGTGATTTTATGGTCACGAAAGCGTAAATTGGATTTTTTGGTCAGAGAAGAAAACTTGATGAGACGACACCAGCAGGAGATGGGAGAGGTGGAGAACCATGGCGCCTAGTACACGTTTCCAGATGGTCAAACTGTCCCCCAGCCGCAAGGCTGAGCTTCTGGACGAAACCCGTTGGTCCAATGACCTGCAATGGCGGGATATTCAGGTCATCAGTAAATATATGACCCTCTACAACGTCCTCAAGGGGACGACCATCTTCAAACAGGGAGACCGCAACCTCTTTATGGGTTTGATTAAAAAAGGGGAGGTGGCTGTTCTGAAAGAGGATTCCGAACACGAAAATCGGGTGCTGGCCACCATCGGCAAGGATCGGACCCTGGGTGAGATGGCCCTGATCGACGGTGAACCCCGCTCCGCCACTGCCATCACCGCCCAGGATTCGGTGATGTTCGTGCTCTCCAAGGATAAATTCGAAAAGATGGCCGACAACGATCCCAAGGCCTGGGGTTGCCTGCTGCTGAAGATCAGCAAGTTGATGAGTCAGCGGTTGCGCAAGGCGAGCGGTGAGTTGATGGATTCACTGCCCAGTTGATCCCCGCTCTGGGGGCTTTGGGGGGAAGCTTTGTGGAGCCCCCCCCCAGGCATGATCCCACCTTCCTCCCAGCCACTTTGTCCGGGAGAGGGTGTTTGCGTTACTGGAAGTATTTTTTTCTCCGGAATTGTTTTTCTCTCCCAGGGAGCACTCCCGGGGGGGGCTGTTTCCGGCATGGAATCCTCTTCAAGGAGGAGTGAAGCACGGGTCCCCGGTTGATTCCCCCTCAGGCAAATCGATCCTCAATGACGACCTCTCCCAGGGGTAATTGCCCCCCTCTGGGGCGGGCAGGCTCCAGGGGCTTGCCGATGGCTACGAACATCGTCACCACATGGTCTTCCGGTAGTCCGATCAGCTCACTGACCGCTTTAAAATCAAAGCCATCCATGGGGCAGGAGTCATAGCCCATGGCCCGGGCTCCCAGCATCAGGGTTTGGGCGGCGATGCCGCAGGAGCGCATGGCCTCATCCCGCTGCACCCCCTCTTTATCCCGATAATAGTGTCCGATGGCCGGTACCATAAAATCCTGGTAACTATTCAGCTTCGTTAGACTGCATGAAGGAGGGCCGCTGACCTTCAAACAGCAATTGCAGGGCTTCGGAAGCGGAAACGCCTTGTTTGCGGCAGGTGGACAGATAACT
>JADFZT010000003.1 GCA_015232395.1 Magnetococcales bacterium
GATCGCAAACCTGGCACTCTCCAGCCTCAAACTCTTCGTAGGCCTGCTCTCAGGCTCCCACGCACTCCTGGCCGACGACCATCTACTTTAAAAATGACATCCCCAGCCTGCAAACCAGCAACATCCGCCATGGAACCAGCCGTGACATCCTGGGCAAAGATACCTTCAGGATAAGGCGCTTGAACCTGCTGGGCAGTGTTGCGATCCAGAGGCGCCAAAAGCGCTCCCAAACCACCAGCTGTGCCATCGTTCCAGGCAGCATTCAAACCAATCGCCCCACCTGGCCCAAAAGCAAAACCATCATTAAAACGACCCTGCCCCTGACCTTGACCTTGCCCCGCCCCCTGCCCCATATGCCGCTGGGGACCCTGCATGAACGCCACAGGATTGGCCGAAGGCAAAATCTCATGACAACTCTCACACGGCCCCCGATCTTCATGAGGCAATGCCGCATTGGCAGCAATGGGCGGCGGAGGACGCGCAGCGATGGGACGGCCAGCGGCTGTTTTGCCCAGGTTGGGTTCGATTCGGGGTAGCTCTACATTATCTTCAATAAACTCCATGGCTTTGGCGATGGAAACAGCAAACCCCACACCAGCAAAAGCTTGGTTGGTGGTATAAATCGCTGTGTTAACGCCGATCACATAGCCTTTCAGGTTAGACAGAGGCCCACCGGAATTTCCACGATTGATGGCAGCATCGGTCTGGAGCAACCCCGAGTGCATGGTCCCACCAATATTGACCGCCTTGCGCTTGGCGGAAATAATGCCCTTACTCACGGTTTGGTCCAAGCCAAAGGGCGAACCAATGGCAATCACCGGATCCCCAACATGGATCGGTTGACGACCTCCCAAAGGAGCAGGAATCAAAGGCTTGGCAGGCTCCACCTTCAAGATGGCCAGATCCAAGGGTTCGTTCAAACGCAAAACATCCGCCACCAGACGTTGATTGCCCTTTTTGCCAAATACCGTGATAAAAACGTGCCGAGCCCCCTCCACCACATGATAATTGGTCAGGATATGGCCCTGGGCAGTAATGATAATCCCGGAGCCGATACTCTCCATGGCGGTTTCAGCGCGGGGATTGGCAAAGTTAAGACCTGGAGCTTTGGGGTTTTCCGGTTTGATCTGGCTGGGTTGCGGCATGCTGGTGGCGCTGACGTTGACCACACTCGGCATGATCAGCTCAGCCACCGCCGAAAAAGGGCTGCGGCCCATCTCCCTGTTGACGCCATTGACCCCGGCGGGATTGACAGCAGCCACAGGAATCGCTACCGGAGTTGCTCCGGGACCGGCAAAAGTAGCCACGGGGACAGCTTCAGCACCTTGGGGAGCTTGGGAAGTAAACGGGGCAGGCTCGGTAAATCCAGTACGAAAATCGCTCGGCTTGATTTCGGTGGGCATTTCCAAAAAATAGGACATATACCAATAACTGCCGATCAACAGCAGTATGGCCGTTGCCGCTATCATGAAAAGATAGCCGAAACGATCCCCTTCCTGGTTTGGTTGAGAGTCGTCAACCATGCTCTGCTACTCGTCCATCGGTCCGGCTTCACCCAAAACATCCCCACCCGGGGCAGAACTGTTTCGGCTCCCATCACGCACCTTGGCCACTCCGGCTCCCAAAGCCACCATACCGAAAAGAATCAAAAAAATAGGCAAGACCCCCCGCAACACTTCGGCAACAGACCACCACCAGACGGATAGTCCCCACAATCCCAGGGCCATGGCCACCAAGCCAAAAACGATATTAGCCATGCCGTATCTCCAGACAGTAAGCGGATAAAAAGAGTCTCAACCTGCGGATCATCCCGACCCACACCAAAAAATGCATTTTAAATACCAAAAAAAACGTTGTTACAGCTTAAAAACGCTCCCAAAGCCTCGTTTCGGCAAAAAACGCTCTAAACTTAAATGGCTCCCCTCCCAGAGACTCTCTCCCGAAGAGAGACGCTCTGACAACAAACCCATTTTAGACAGCCTTCGCAAAACCTATAAAACATACCCCATGGGAAGCCAATTGGCAACGCCCATGAAAGAAACCGGCGATCTGGATTCTGCAGGAAAACTCAATCTTCCTGACTCACCCGCAACACCTCCTTGGCCGTCGTGCGTCCCTCCTGAAGCAGACGCAAACCATCATCCCAGAGGCTTTTGGAGAAGGTTCTGGCATGAGCTGTGAGGCTATGCTCCCCGGCACCGTCATGAATTTTGCCCCGCATGACATCATCCAAAATGACCAACTCATAGATGCCGCTACGCCCCACAAATCCGGTCCGGGCGCACACATCACACCCTTGGGAACGATAGAGGGTAGATATCTCTTCGACGGAGACCCCCAAACTTCTCAATTCGGCATCACTTGCTGGATGAGGAGTTTTGCAGTGGGGACAGAGAAGCCGTACCAAGCGTTGGGCCAACACCCCCAAGAGACTGGAAGAGAGCAGATAAGGCTCAACCCCCATATCCTTGAGCCGAGCCACCGCCCCGATAGCGCTGTTGGTGTGCAGGGTGGAAAGCACCAAGTGACCCGTCAAACTCGCCTGCACCGCAATGCGGGCGGTCTCCAGATCCCGGATCTCCCCCACCATGACGATATCAGGATCCTGGCGCAAAATAGCCCGCAACCCCCGGGCAAAAGTCAGATCCACCTTGGTGTTGACGTGGGTCTGACCAATCCCTTCCAGGTTATACTCGATGGGATCTTCAACGGTCATGATGTTGCGGCTGGTTTTGTTGAGCCGCTTGAGGATGGCATAAAGAGTGGTGGTCTTACCGGAACCGGTGGGGCCGGTGACCAGAATAATCCCGTTGGGCTTGCGGATCACCTGATCCAGCTGGTTACGCATCTCCTCCGGCGTACCCAACTCTTCCAGATCGAGCCTGCCGGACTGTTTATCCAACAAACGCATCACCACCCGCTCACCATAGGCAGTGGGAATGGTGGAAACCCGCACATCCACCGGACGACCGGCAATCTTGAGAGAGATGCGGCCATCCTGGGGCAGGCGCTTTTCAGCAATATCCAATCGGGCCATCACCTTGACCCGGGAGGCGATCAGAGGAGCCAAAGCCCGCTTGGGCTCCAGCACCTTGCGCAACACCCCATCCACCCGAAAACGTACCGACAAACGGTCTTCATAAGGCTCCAGGTGAATATCCGAAGCGTTCAACTTGACCGCCTCAGTTACCAAGGCGTTAATCAAACGAATAATGGGAGCGTCATCAGCGCTTTCGGCCAGATCCTTCGGCTCTCCCAACTCCTCCGCCACCTGGACCAGATCCAGCTCCTCATCCAGCTCTTCCATCTCCTGGATGGCCTGGGAGGAGCCTTTTTCAAAAGCCTTTTGCAAATGATCATCGAACAGATCGTTCTCCACCCGTTCGATCAAGAGGGGTTTGCGAAAACAGCGGCGCAGCTCCACCAATGCAGGCAGAGAAGCATCCTCACGGCAGAGTACCCGCAAGGCTCCCTGGGCTCCCGGCTGCACCAATACCCCGTGACGCTTGGAAAAACCGAAGGAGAGGCCGTGATCCACCGAGGCCTCTACCAAAGCCTCCTCCCCCTGGCCACTACCAGTCTGCATAATCCTGGTATCCATTGGCACCTCTCTCCACCCCCTCCTGCTGGGGAGATGGAACAAAGCTCTCCGAATCGGTTTCGGTCATGGCGCGGGTCAAGCCGGCTCCAGAATCAGCGGGCAAGGCTTCCGGCACCATCGGCTCTGTATCAAGGCGTTTATCCAGGCGTCCAGCCACCTCCTCAGCCTGACTGAACAGACCTCTGGCGGAATTATCGATATAGCTGTTCAACTCCGGTAACAGGGGACGATTGCGATCCATCTTCATCCACCCCCCCAGGGAAGGGGTATCGTTTTGCTGGGATCGGATATAGTCATATTTGGACTGAGTCAGCAAAAACCCATCCTGCTCGTTGCGCAGGATGGTGGGCCGCAAAAAAACCAGTAGATTGGTCTTGACCTTGGTGTGGGTATCATAGCGAAACAGCCCTCCCAGCAGAGGTAGATCCCCCAAAACCGGCACCTTGTCGGCTGTTTCCACCAGGTCGTCCTTGATCAGTCCCCCCAACACCAATATCCGGGTGTGATCCACCATCACCACAGTCTTGATGGAGCGGGTGTTGGTCACCACATCCGCCGTACTGACCGTGCTGGGAGTCACCACCGAATCCTCAAATTCGATATTCATGCGAATGGCATCCCCCTCGTTGATCTGGGGGGTTACCTTGAGAGAAAGCCCAACATCCTCCCGGGTGATGGTTTGGAAGGGGTTGCCCGCATTATCCGTAGAGCTTGAGGTGATGAAGGGCACGTTCTGACCGACAATAATCTCCGCCTCTTCGTTGTCCATGGTGACCACGGTGGGCGTCGATAAAATATTGGTGGAGGTATCCTTGCGCAGGGCACGAATCAAGCCTGCAATGTGGGACGCATCGGTAAAACCGATGGAAAGCCCTTCCGGATCAAAAGAGACGCTGGAGGAGCCCTCACCCAGCTGGGCCGCCAGAGTGAAAAGCCCGGTGCCCGACCCGGAAAAGTTGGTCCCGGCGACAATTCCCTGCTCATCCCCCGAGCCCCCCAGGATTCCCCACTGGATACCCAATTCATCGTCCATCCCCGTAGAGACCTCAGCCACGACCGCCTCCACCTGCACCTGGGCGCGGCGGATGTCGAGTTTGCGGACCACATCCAAAAGGGTGCGGTTCATCCGGGGTGGGGCTGAAATCACCAACGCATTGGCAGATTCATAGGCCTGGACATTGACCACCACATCACTTTTGGCAGCCTGCCCCTTCTTGGCTTTTTCCTTCTGGACAAAATCCCGGCCCACATTGTTGAGCACCGGGGCCAGATCCTTGGCGTTGGCAAAGCGGAGATAGATCACCTGGGTGTCCCCTGTAATTTCCACCGGGGTGTCCAGATGGGTGATGATGGCCCGCAATCGCAAGCGGGCACTCTTATCCCCACCGATCAAAATGGAGTTGGTGCGGTCATCCGCCACCAGCATGGGTTTGTCGTCCGAAGATTTATTCTTGGAACTGGTGTTGGATTTGAGCAGTGATCCCAACACCCGCACCAGATCAGCTGCCGAGGCATGTTCCAGGCGCACCACCTCGATCTCACCACTGGAAGGACGGTCCACCCGACTAATGATCCGGGCGATTCGCCGCACCCCCGAAGCATAGTCCGAAACAATCAACATGTTGCTGGGACTGTAGGCTGCGAGATGACCCTTGGGGGTAATCATGGGACGCAACACCGCAACCAGGCGGGAGGCGTCCACATGCATCAGTTCAAACACCCGCACCACCACTTCATCCCCCCTGGCCTGGGCGATCTCCAGCTGGGAGGTGAGAGGCATACCGCTATATTTGATCCGGGTCTCCGGAACAATCTTGATGGCCCCATTGGTAGGGACCGTGATCAAATTGTGAACTTCCAGAATGGAGAGAAAGACCTGATAAAGCTCATCCACACTCAAGGAGTCCGCTGAAACCACCGTCACCTTGCCTTTGATACCGGGGTCGAGAATAAAATTGCGACCCGTCGCCTGGGAGACAGTCTCAATCAGGGTGGTGATATCAGCCCCCTTCAAATTCAGGGTATAGCTGCCGTCGGCAGCCGTCGCCTGCATGGGAGAAGCAACAATCAACCACCCCAACGCCAAGCCCAAAAGCCAACCAGGGAAGCCGCTGAAATATGAGGGTTTTGCCATCTGAACTCCTGGGCCCAAACCTTTGCCCGAGGGTATGTTAATAATGACCGTCCCACGCCCTTGACGGCGTCAAATCGTCCTCAAATCCACACAGAGGGACACAATCCCCCAGCATTGCAAACGATTTCGCCTTGCCAGGAACCACAACCTGGCAATTGTTATCACGCCCTGGGGCTGGAATCAAAAAGTGAAATTGAATGATCGGGTCTTTTTGCCGCGTTTTACCTTGAGTTGCAAGTCGTTCTCTTCAGTCAAGCGGTTGAGCACTTCCATTCCCTTCAGAGGATCGGTCATTTTGACCCCGTTGACGGAGGTGACCACATCACCCGCTCGCAAACCAAATTTTTTCATCAAATCGGGCCGCTGCCCAGGTTCCAGTTGAAACCCCATGAAACGGCCATCCTGGTAGGAAGGCTCCACCTGGACCAGTTCGAGGAGGCTTTCAGGGTTTTCCGCAAACCGCTGGCGCAAATCATCCAATTCCTCATCTGACAGGATATCCTGTTTATCGTCCCTGCCCTTCCTTTTGCCCCTCTTTTTACTTTTCTTTCTTTTATCCTTTTTGGCAGGCTGCTTTTTAGCCTTTTTCAATCCGTCCATCACCAGAGGTTCTCGGGGCAGGCGCAGGGTTTCGAATCGGCCACCACGCGCCAGAATCACCCGGTCGGCATGAATAGCGCTCACCTTGGCATTCCCCGGCAGGAGATCGCCGATCCCGTAGGGTTTTTCCCCCTCGGAAGGGCTATCAATCAAGGCCAGCCCCTCATCCCCTTCCCCATCAAAGGCCACAATCCCAAGCAGGGTCAGATCCAGCTTGGTATCCGGGGCGTCCACCGGGGTAGCATTTTTCTTCCTGGCGGCAGACTTGGGTTGATGGGCCTGACCGAAAAGATGCCAATCGGCTTTTTTGATGCGTTTTTTGGATCGGTTTCCAGATTTTTTTGGGTTGTTTTCAGGATCATCCAACACTTCGGAGAGGGTCATGGCACCCGTGGTTTCCATGCCGACAGCCTCCCCCACCCAGGCCCAGGTCAAGCCCGCCAGATCGTGGCACAGCACCACAATCAGTACCACGTTGAGCAACAGGGCCAAAGGACGCAACCACCCTCCCTCCAGCCCCGAAGTGACATCACGGCCCACGCTGCCAGCAGATGCAACCCCGGCTAATGAGGCTTTCCGCCAGCCAATCCGGCGCACACTCGCCAATGCCCCCTTGCCAAAACTCACGAACACCCCTCCAACTTTCGAATAGATGGGACCAGCTTGACCCAAACCGATTCATTATGCCACAAGGCATCAAAAAAACCCATCCCCTGTGCACCCTTCCCAACAGCAGGCCGGGAATGGCTGGCAGTAAAACAGGGATACCTTACATTGAGAAAATACCGAAGTGTGGGCTGGAATGTAAAAACAACAGGTAGGATCTCTCCCCGGGATCCCCCCCCTTTTTTTGCGACCCTTGCCCCTGAAAACACCAAAAAAGCACCCTACCGAAGGTAGGCCACGCCTCCATATTACATGAAAGATACCAGCAGGCTGCAGAAAAAACGCCAACCATCCCCAAGAGCTGCGACCAAGCCCGGGAGTCCACCCAATGTCCACCAGCTCCAGTAAATAAGCCGCCTGGCTTCCCACCCAGTTCACAAGAGTGACAACAGACCACTCTCCGACAAAATTCAGCAAACCATCCCCTATCGGGTAGGAGGCGGGGTCACCCCCGCCGACCTCCCACACCACCGGGCATACGGTTCCGTACCACGACGGTTCATGTAGCACTTTGAAGTCGTTGCAATTGACCCAGCAGCGACACGAGTCCAAGCGCATTAAAGTATCGCTTCGGAAAAGCAGCATTCATGTGGCTGGCTCCAGCGTTCCACCACGGACCGCGTTGATTCTTGGCCGACCACCATGCTCGCTTTTCCTTCAGCCCTCGTTTCATCAGGTTTCTGGCCCTCGTGAAAGGACGTTTCCATTGTCGCCAAAGAATGCAGCGGAGTTTCCTCCGTAACCACATATCCAGCGCTTCGAAGATGCCCTTCACCTCGGCGAGCTTGAAATAGTTCACCCAACCTATGAGGGTCGGTCGAAGATCCGCAACAAATCGGCCAAGGTTGCGCCCCCGACCCTGGCAAAACGCTTCCCGGAGCTTTGCCTTCAGACGTTGCACACTCGCCTTCGCCACCTTCAGGCGGGGTTTCATATGCCACGTCAGGCTATAACCCAGAAATTTACGCTTCCAGGGACGAGCAACCGCGCTCTTGTCCTGATTCACCTTGAGCTTCAACTTTTCCTCAAGATACCGTGTGAGTGATGCAAGAAGGCGTTCCCCAGCCTGCTTCGACGCAACATAAATGTTGCAATCATCCGCATACCGGCAGAACAGATGCCCCCTACGCTCAAGCTCCTTATCCAGGTCATCCAACAAAATGTTGGACAGCAAGGGGGATAGTGGACCGCCTTGCGGCGTACCCTGAGTGCGTTGGGATACCACACCCCCTTCCATCATCCCGGCCTCCAGGTATCGACGTATCAGCTTCAATACCTTTTGGTCCCCAATCTTACGGGCTACCCGCGACATCAAAACATCATGGTTAACCCGATCAAAGAATTTCTCCAGATCCATGTCTACAACCCAGCGCCGACCTGATGCCACATGTGATCGGGCTTGTCGTACCGCCTGATGAGCGCTACGGTTGGGCCTGAATCCATAGCTTGAGCTGGAAAATCCTTCGTCGAATATGGGTTGCAACACCTGATTCAACGCCTGCTGTACCAGACGATCCAAAACCGTCGGAATGCCCAACATACGCACCCCTTTCCCGCCGGGCTTCGGTATCTCAACCTTACGCACCGGTTGCGGTTCATACCGACCTGACAGCAGTTCCTCCTTGATGCGTGGCCAATGCTCCTTGAGATAAGCTCCCAGACCCGAAACGGGCATACCATCCACTCCCGCCGACCCCCGGTTGCTCTTCACACGATGCAAAGCCAACTTCATATTCTCGCGTTCGACCACTGCCTCCATCAACTGACAACTCTTCCGGTTCGGTTCTTCTCTCCTTGCCGTGACGTTTGACGCACCATCCAAGGGCCATAGCGGATTCCGTCCGTTGCCTCCCTCGGCGGTTCCGGGCATCTCAGACCGGACATCTGCTTCTCCTGTCGTCATCGAAATTCGAATCCCTTACCACGTACTACACGTTCGGGCCTTCAGTTCGGTCGAAAACCTACTATGCCCTCTGCTGACTTCTGCACGTCCATCCCGTCATCTCTCGATGGCGGTAGCACAAGGCAGACATGCAGATCTCCCCGGGTAATGCACACGCACCTTCGCGCTTATGTCCGCCGCATATACGTTCATGCCTTCCGCACAGGTTTCGGACTTTGAAGATATTGGCCTCCTCATCCGGCATGACCGCCTTGTATGCGATTCCTGTTCGTCAGACCAGCGCTTTGCCTTCGGCTTCCTTCAGATTCCAACTCACGATGGACACCCTTGCCGTTCGGCTAACAGTTCCCCCTGTCGGGCCTGTAGAGGACTTGCACCTCCAAGTACGTGCGCCCTGCCGGGCGCACCAAAAAAAAATCGGGCCGCGTCGCCGCAGCCCGATTCATTCGTTCCTTCAATGGTCTACTTTCCAGGCTGGTTAGGTGGATTTCTCTAAAGAGAAGATCAACACCATTCCACAAAACACACCAGCACCGGAAGGGGCAAGCCCTCCTGCTCAAGGATTCCAGGGGACGTCCCAACCCTTGGGAACCACGGCTTTCTCAGGAAGAAGACGGAGAAAGCGAATGCCCAGAAGGTAGATCAAACCTGCAATCGCTACCCCACCCAGTCCCAACACCAACTCGGGAAGTGTGGGAGAGTAGGTGGCGGCCATACCGTCTTGAAAGACGCTCGACACCTCGTAGCCGGGAAACATGTTGAAGGGATAGGATTGGCCAGCGATCAGAACATGGGCCACAAAGGCAAACTCACCGATAACCGCCAGGGCCGAACCCCACATCACCCCTTTGACGGTATTGCCCAGAGTGCTGTTAAAAAGAATTCCCAGAGGCGCCACAATACCTGCCAAAATCACCCCTCCCCAATAGAGCCACGCCAAGGGACCGGTGAGAATCCAGGTCTCTACATCGTAAAACGCCGGGGAGTAAAACTTGACGAACTTTTCGACGAAGAGAAAATAGAGCACCAGCAGCAGGAAAAAGATGAGGGCGTTGCGCAGCCCAAACACCAGTTTTTTATCCATCTCCAACCCGGCTGCCTTGTAGGTGGCTACCAGGAGCAGGATGGAAACCGCTGTGCCCGAAGAGAGCGAAACCGCAATGAAGGTGGGGCCGGTGATGGCGGAGTGGAACACCTCACGGGCGTGGATGACGCCGAAGATGGATCCGGTACCGGTGGTGAGCACCAACCGCCAGAAAAAAGCTGCACTGCCGACGACCTTGGTATATTTCTGGGCTTCAAACATGGTCCAGAGGTAGAGCAGACAGAGCATCATGAACCCGGTGTAGAGGATCACGTTCCAGGAAAACATGGAGCTGAAGTTGTAGTACATCATGGCGAGCAGCATTCGGTCGGGCCGCCCCAGATCAAAAAGCAGCACCGCCAAACCGCCGATCAAAAGAGCTACGGCCAGATAGGCGGAAAAACGACCGAACTGCTTGAACTGCTTGGCCGCAAAAATGGTGGACATGGAGCCCAGGTTAAGCGCCCCGGAGGCCATCACCAACATGGCAATGGCAAAGATGTGGGGCAACCCCCAGACCACCTTGTTGTTCATTCCGGTGACGCCGTGGCCATAAATTTCCACATAGAAAAAGGCCGCAGCCGCCATTCCTACAAAACCGCCCAGGATGATGAGCAGTGTGTAAAATGCGGGGAGGCGCCCCTCAACGGTGGTGAATTCGCTGATCATGCTATACCGCTCCCTACAATCCCTGGTAGTGCACGTGGGGTTTCAAACCGAGATCCTCACGGATGGCCTTGGTGGCAACTTCCCGCACCCGCTTGGAAATCTCTGAAGTGGGATCGTTGAGATCCCCAAAGAGCATCGCCCCTTCAGATGCCTTGTCACAGGCTTCCACACAAGCCGGGGCTAATCCTGCATCCACTCGATGGACACAGAAGGTACATTTTTCCACCACACCCTTGCCTCGAATCGGCACGTCCGGATTACCGTCAGCAGGCAGTTCAGTGGGAAAATAGACCAAAGAGCGGGCCTTGTAAGGGCAGGCAATCATGCAGTAGCGACACCCGATACAACGGTGTTTATCCACCAGCACGATACCATCCTTGCGCACGAAAGAAGCCGCCGTTGGGCAGACGTGTACACAGGGTGGGTTTTCGCAGTGGTTGCAGAGAACCGGCAGGCTAACAGTGGGACGCCGCCCCTCTTTGTCGCGAATTTCAATCTTGCGGATCCAGTGTATATCCCGATCAGGATCCCCAAAGAGGGGTACGTTGTTTTCCTTGCGGCAAGCATCGGTGCAGGCGTTGCAATCGCTTGAACATTTGTTCACGTCGATCAGCATCGCCCAGCGGCTGCTGCCGGAGGCTTCGGTGGTTTGTGTCGCTGCGATCAGGTGGACACCCGGGGCCAGCGCCACACCCGCGGCAACGGCTCCTCCCAGTCCAAGAACCGATCTTCTGTCCATCGTCATGTTCCTAAACCCCGTTGGTGGTCATTTGGGATAGTTGTGGCACTCAAAACAGTCCGGTTTCACACCGACATAGGTGTGACAGCGGTCGCAAAACTGCTCCCGGCTGGTGTGGCAAGTCCTGCAGTTGAGCAGACTCTCATCGGGAGCGCGATAACCCTCACGCACGGTGCGATCCCGCTTATGTTTCAGATAGTCCATGTGATTGCGTCGCATCCAGGCGGTATCTTCGACGCAAGCCTCACCCTTGGCTTTTTGCAGAGTGACGGGAGGGCCTTCCTGGCCATGGGCGGGTTGCGGCAAAACAGCTGCAAACCCCACCACAATGAAGACGATCAATAGTGCTGCCGGTCGAAACCAAGCCACTGCCATTCCTCCGATTGCGGGAACGATCACGAAAACCCCACCGTCATGGCGGGAACAGGAGAGATGGCCGACTTGAGCGGACCCAAGTCGGCCATCTCTTCGCAACGTCAACCCTTGGGCTTAAAGCCAAGCGTGGGTCGTATGCTTTTCCACCAAGTCAACGAAGCCAGCATAGTCGATGACCTTGATGCCGGGGATCAGGTTGGTCAACCCCCGGGCTTTCAGGTCTGCGCTGATGGCGTAGACTTCATTTTTGGCCATGGCCTGCTCGATGAGACCAACCATGGAGGTACCGGCAATGGCGCCGTTGACGCCATCCTCCAAAAGCAGAAGGACATCCCCGGCATTCATAAAACGAAGGCAGCTTTCCAGCGAGCCGTTCCCAAAGGGGGATTTATTGACAGTATGGAGCATTCTCGTTCTCTCCTACTCTTACGCTTGATGATGTGAACGCAATTCCTGGCCTGCGGGGCCTGGGAATACCAGCCCCTGAAACATCAGGTTCTGGAGTACAACCCCCTAAAAAACAAGGATATTGTGCTGCTCGCCCATCATGGCGGCGATCTCTTCGGCCTCCACAACCTTGGGCTTGACCGGCTCTTCGGTGTCTTCGTCCTCACCGATTACCAGCAGGTCATCTTCGGTCATGCCGCGATCTTCCATGGATTTGCGATCGACATACATTTTGCTGATCTCATAGTCCACCATCACGCCATAAGTAGCCGCGAAACCCTTGATACCCAGCTCCTTGGTGTCCTGACCCTGTTTCAGGGCAAAGACGCCATCGTCCATGAACACCACCGAAATATCGGCGTCATAGGCGGCCATGATGAGCTTGACCTCCAGCCCCTCATAGACATAGATGGAGCCGTGGGGAGGCTTTCGCACGGTGAACATGATTTTTTTGACTTCTTCCGACATCTTGACAGCCTCCCATCAATCTCCGAAAACCACCATGCGTTCGGCCTCAATGGCCATCATGGTGAGTTGACCAAGCCCCGAAATCCGCACATTGGGTACCAACACATCGTCGACAATACCCCGGCGCTTGGCCGCAGCAATGCAAACAACAATGTCGATCCCCTTACCGCCCAACTCCGACCAGCGGTTGGCGATGTGCCGATCATCCTGGGGGGGCTCCATCAGCTTGGTGACGTTGTACACGCCATCGTGATAGAAAAAGATCCCTTGGATTGTGTGCCCTTTTTCCAGCGCTGCCAGGATAAAATTGTAGGCGCTGTCCGATGCTTCGTGGTTGTAAGGGCCCTCATAAATGCATACAGCCAGTTTCATGACGATACCATCCTCCGCAAAACGCCGTTGACCGATCTTGACGTGGTTCCCGACTTGCCACCCCGCCGCCTCGACATCAGCCCAATACCGGGTCCTTCATAGAGTACATTACGAAATGTTCATATTAGAATGAGGTAATATAAGGTTCCTGGGCGGGGTGTCAAGTGACGCCAACCCCCCTTTGCCAAAAATTCACCAGGAAGGTGGCCCACTGGGGCGCGCCATCCACATGAATATGGGCGTAAGAGGCCAAAACATTCCGATAAATCAAGCCATCCCGAACACCATCCACCCCGGATCCACGTTCAACCCGGTAGGCAAATTTAACTTTATCCGCACCCTTGACTACCTGAGAATAGTGAAACTCATGGCAGCGTATTTTTTTATCCTTCCCAGGCCAGGGCAAAGCACCGGTACCAGCGATCTCCATGTAACCATAGCCCTGAGGCCGTCGGTTCATCTCCACCTCTATGGGTAGAGCCCCAACCATCTGGGCAGCACGACCTTCCCAGTGAATTTTTTCCGCCAACACCATCAACCCGCCACACTCGGCATAGACTGGAAACCCCGCCTCCACAGCCCCTTTGATCTGCCCCATGAGCGCCCGGTTGGCGGAGAGGGATTCCATAAACATTTCCGGAAACCCCCCGCCGATATAGAGCCCATCCACAGGGGGCAGGGCGGAATCCTTGAGAAAGGAGAAGGGAATCAGCTCAGCGCCAGCAGCCCGTAGCGCTGCCAGATTTTCGGGATAATAGAAGGAAAAGGCCTGATCGGTGGCGATGGCGATACGCACCTTGGGGGGTGTAGCCACCGGCAAAACAGGGGAATTGGATGCCCCGGGCCAGCTGTAGGCGCCAGCCCCCTTGGCCAAATCCAAAATCTGGTCGAGATCGAGATGGCGGGCCACATGCTGACCGATGGCGGTAACCCGACTGGCCAGAGATTCCTTCTCCCCCACGGGCACCAGCCCCAGATGGCGCTCATCAATCACCACTTCGGAACTTCTGGGCAACACCCCCAACACCGGCACCCGGCTGTATTGCTCCAGTACCCGGCGGAGTTTGTCCTCCTGACGGGGGGTGGCGACGTTATTGAGAATCACTCCACCAATCTGCTCCCCGCCGGGAAAATCCAGATGCCCCAAAACCAAAGGGGCGACACTGCGGGCCATCCCCTGACAATTCACCACCAGCAATATCGGACAATCCAACGCCTTGGCCAGAGCCGCCCCACTGTCTGAGCCGTCCATCTCCTGGCCATCGAAAAGCCCCATGTTGCCTTCGATCAGCGCCAGTTCGATCTCCTGGCTATAGCGGTGAAAATTGCGCTGGATACCCTCCCGGCCCATGACAAAAAAATCGAGATTATGGCACTCTCGCCCCCCGGCAACCCCCAGCCAGCGGGGATCGATATAGTCGAGCCCTTTTTTAAAAGTGCCTACTTTCAAGCCCCGACTGGCAAAAGCCGCCGTCAGACCAATGGAAACCATGGTCTTGCCAGAGCTTTTCCGGGGAGCTGAAATCAATATGCGGGGAACCTGCCCGTTCAATGGTGCGATCCTTGAAAAGTGCGGTTTACCTCTTGGCCGTCGCCGAAGGTGCGCCCTGAAACGCCATTCGTCAACCCCGCATGACCACAATCCCTGCGGAATTTGTTTGGTGCTTGGTTTCCATTGAATTATTCTGACGCAATAGAGGAACGCCCCGTAGGGCCATTCCATTGTGGACAGGGTGGTTTTTTTCCTTGTGGACAGGGTGGTTTTTTTCCTCGTCAGGATCCTTCGGTTGATTAAAAATAGCGACCATCAAAAACAATCGACTTGATCCAATCGGACACCCATAGCCATAGATGCCAGCGTGGCGATCCGCCCCCTTTGAGGAATATGCCTCCATGTCCAACTCCCGCACCGGCCTGCTCCTCACCCAGCTGGGAACTCCAGATGCCCCAACCCCTGCTGCCGTACGGCGCTATCTGAAACAGTTTCTTTCCGACCGCCGGGTGGTGGATCTCAACCGGGCGCTTTGGTGGCCCCTGCTCCACGGCATCATTCTCAACACCCGTCCCAAGCGCTCTGCCGCCCTCTATCAAAAAATCTGGCGGAAGGATGGACAATCCCCCCTCCTCCACCATACCCGGGAAGTGACCCTCGCCCTGCAAAAGCGCCTGGGCGAGGGCATCCAGGTTCAATTTGCCATGCGTTATGGCAACCCCGGCATCCCCTCAGTATTGGCAAAAATGTTGGACCAAGGGGTGGAACGGCTCCTGCTTTTTCCCCTCTATCCCCAATTTTCCGCCTCCACCACCGCCTCCACCGCCGATGCTTTTCAGGCGGCCCTGGCTCATCGGCGTTTTATACCCGCCTTCCGCATGGCCTCCCCTTTTTATGCTGACCCGGGCTACATTGCCGCCCTGGCCCACCAGGTGCGGGCCACCCCTGGCTATACCCCCCACGCCTTGCATCTCTTTTCCTTCCACAGCCTGCCCCAACGCCATGTGGATGAAGGGGATCCCTATGGCGATCACTGCGCCGCCACCGCCCAGCGCCTGGCGAACGCCTTGGGACTGGCCGATGATGGCTGGCGGCTCACTTTTCAATCCCGCTTTGGCCGTGAGCCCTGGTTGACCCCCGGGACCGATACCGTCCTGGAGGCCTTGCCCAAGGAAGGTGTCAAACGGGTGGTGGCGGTCTGCCCCGGCTTTGTGTCGGACTGCCTGGAAACCCTGGAAGAGATCGGTAAAACGGAACGTCAGCGATTTTTGGCGGCGGGAGGAGAGTCGTTTCTCTATGTGCCCTGCCTGAATGAAAGCCCCCAATGGATCGATGCCCTCACCCGTATCGTTCGTCGGGAATTGTCTGGCTGGGAAAGCTGAATCAGACGGACCAGCCCCCTGATCCAGTCTGGCTATACCCAATGTATCCCCTTCTGATTTGGATCAGGCATCCCAAGGAATACAGTAGAAATTCAGCTCTTTACAGACTAGATATTGTTAGATTTTTCCAGGAATTGCCTTGCAAAATGGGCTGCTGGGGGGGCTTGTTTCAGAGGAGAGGAAAAGGAACAACCCCTCGGGGGGAAACCGGATTTAAACTTCCCGTTGAAAAGCCAACGTAAAATCCTACCCATTCCGATCTGTTTTGGGGTAAACTTACGGGTCGATTACATTTAATAAGCAGTGAGAAACGGGATCCGCCCAGGGGAGAACGGCAAACACCATGAACAGCGCACCTCAAGCCCAGACACTGGAAGAAGCCCAGTCACTGATCAACACCCTCTACCAAAAGGCCACCGAATCCGCCTCAGCCCTGGATCAAGCCAACCGTTTTACCCGGAAAAATACCGACGTGATCAAAAAACTGGCCACCTCCGCCCAGGAGATTGGGCAGTCGGTCAAGATGATCAAAAACATCGCCGGGCAAACCAACATGCTGGCCCTGAACGCCGCCATCGAAGCCGCAGGTGCCGGTGAAGCGGGTAAGGGATTTGCTGTGGTGGCCAACGAGGTCAAGGATCTCGCCCGGCAAACCGCCGAAGCCACCAACCTGATCTCCCAACGGATGGATGAAATCCGCAAAAACACCGCTGAAGCCACCAATACAGCCAACGAAATCACCCAAAGCATTGGTGTGATTCGCCAATCCAACAGCGATGTTCTGCAAATTTCCAACAATCCCGGAGCCACTCCCGTTCCCATCGATTCCGACTTTGACGATGAAGAGCCCTACGAGCTGACCTGATTCCCCCCCTTTCCCGCTCTTCTTCCACCGGCCCCAACCCCCGGAGGGAGTGCATGCAACACCTCTTCGGGGGGGGAACCCAACCGACCGCCCCATCCCTGCCGGTGATCGGTACAGGAGGAGCGATTGGGTTTGGGAATATAAGAAAATCCTTTCAGTTCAACTCTCGACGCGGCTCTCCCACGCTTCCCCATAGGTTTTGCGCACATAATCCAGGCTGGGTTTGAATCCCATGTCATAGAGAATCCGATCCCGCTCGGCCCGGGGGCGCAGATCAGGCTCTTGGGTCACCCGGCGGCGCACCTTGGGTGGCAATGCCTTGGGAAAATTCCAAGTGGTGAGCCAGCGGACCACGCTGTTGTTGAAGCTGGCACAAACCAAATCGGAATCCGCCTTCACCACCTCGTTGCGCACCGCTTGATGAACATCGGATTTATACTGCCCCCCTGCGGCATCAGTGGTCAGGGTTTGGGAGAGGACCACCTTGGCGATGGCAGCGTTCATCCGATCCAAAAACACCTCATAGCTGACACTCCCGGAACGGGCCGCCTCGATCAACTCCACCCGCATCCCTTCAGGCACGATGATGCCGGAATCGGTCTGAATCGCTCGAAGCGCCTCCAGGAGCCTGCGTTTTTCATCTTCCGTGGCGTGGGTCGGATAGGTGCCACGGGCCGTCGGCATGCCAAATTTATCCATAAAAACCAGCCAAAGTTTCATGCCGTTGCGTTTAAAAAAGACCGGCCAGTAGAGCCAGTGGGCCAGCCCCAGGCCGTAGGGTTCATCGTCGTTATCGGCACCGGTTCGAAAATGCCAAAATTTTTGCTCGGGCAGCGCCTCTCCCTGAGAATTGTCCAGGGTGAGAAGCCGTAACCCTCCAGCGGGTTCAGGGTTACCGACCGAAGTGGAAGTGGCAAAGGCGAAACGACGCTGCTTGCGCACCTTGACTGCATTCAAAACAATCAAGTCATTTTCACGCCCCCAGAGGCACTCCGCCACTGAAAAGCCATAAAAAACCCCGTAGAGCATCTTGTCGGTCACATTGTCCCAGCCAATCCGCTCCAGGCTCTCACGCAGATAATCAGCGGCTTTCAGGCTTTCAGCATCCTCGGCCCCGGGAATCACCTCCCACTCCGATGAGGTGACGGCCAATCGGCGCTGTTGGAAGGTGGAGGCGACCTGATCGTCCCGAAGGATCTCCTCATAAACGGCATAATCCCCTCCCCGATCCTGCAGGACCGAGTCCTGGGGGGTCATCAGTCCGGGAAAGACGGCATAACCTCGGGTGATATCCCGTCCATCGCTGGTGGTGGCCACCTCTTGGAACAGGTGAGATTGGGGGGCTTTGGTTGTTTTAGGCATGGGGCAACTCCTGTAGAGGTCAAAAAAATGAGCGAAAAACACACACTTCGCAGAAATCTGACCGCTATCCTAAAATCAACCGAACCCCCAGGAGAATGAGAAGCACTTCAGCAACTACCGCTTTTCTGTTAAAATGACCCAAAAAAAATCCATCTGGGGACTTTAAGAGATGGCATCACCATCCACCACCCCGGCCGTCCATTCAAAAGCCACTTCCAGCGGCCCCGAAAGCATCCAAATCAGCCAAGTGTTTTTGACGACACTCCTGGCCGCCGCCGGTCTCGCTCTGGATCTGCTGCTGCCCCTGGGGGTGGCGGGTGGTGTGCTTTATGTGCCGGTGGTCTTTACCGGCTGGTGGTATCCTAAACGCCGCCACATCCTTTGGTTGGCCCTCTTCTCCTCCCTCCTGACCCTGGTAGGTTATCTCCACTCCCCCGAGGGGGGCGTCCCCTGGGTGGTGCTCACCAACCGACTCTACGCCCTCATCACCATCTGGGTCACCGCCTTTGTGCTGGGCATTGCCCATGAGAGCCTGGCCAAGCTGGAAAAGCAGGCGTTGGAGCTGAAAAAACTGTCGAGTGCCGTGGAGCAGAGCCCGGTATCGGTCATCATTACCGATACCCAGGGACGCATCGATTATGTCAATCCCCGCTTTTCGGAATTGACCGGCTACAGCCCCCAGGAGGTGATGGGAAAAAACCCCAATCTGCTCAAGTCGGGAGAGCACCCACCGGCTGTCTATACCCAACTTTGGCAGCAGATCCTGTCGGGCAAGGATTGGCGCGGAGAATTTCTCAACAAAAAAAAATCGGGAGAACTTTACTGGGCATCGATCTCCATCAAAGGCGTCCGGGACAGTGAGGGAAAAATCAGCCATTTCGTTGGGGTTCAGGAAGATGACACCCAACGCAAACAGGCGGAAAAAAAACTCTCTCAAGCCAATCGTATTCTGCGAACCCGTTACCACTTTTCTGAAATTTTAGCCTCTGCCACCCAGGAAGCGGAAACGCTGAACCAGTTTTGCCAAGCCATCGTCGAAGAGGCTGATTTTATGGTGGCCTGGGTGGAATTTGCCGAAAGAGAAGCTGGTGGACAGACCATTCCCGTTGCCCTTTACGGCTTGGAAAAAAAGGCCTTCGAAGCCATGCAAGGGGCCTGGAAATCCCGTAGCCAGGATTGGGAACCCGGAGTGATGGCCCTCCTGACCGGGATGCCAGCTCTGACCAACCATATTTTCCAGGATCCGCTGTTTGCAGCCTATCGGAAGGATGCGCGTCAGTGGGGGTTTGCCTCAGTGATCTCCCTCCCTCTGAAAAACCGAGGGATTCCTTTTGGTGTGCTCAATCTCCTCTCCCGGCATACCGAGCAGTTCGATGATCTGGAGATTCAATTTTTAACCACCCTTTCCCACCAAATATCAGAAACCATTCTCCGCTTGCGGGAGGCGGAAGCCCACCAGCGAACCGAAAACGCCTTGAGAACCAGTGAACGGCGCTTTCGCATGCTGTTCGACACCATGGTCAGTGGTGTAGCGATCTACGAACCGGTCAATGATGGGGAAGATTTCGTTATTAAAGACCTCAACAAGTCAGGCCAAGCCATCAGCAATGTCAAACGCGAGGACGTACTGGGCCGACGCGTGACCGAGGCCTTTCCTGGAGTCAAGGAGTTCGGCCTGTTTCAGGTCTTTCAGAAGGTCCATCGCACGGGGAAACCCACCCATCATCCCATCACCTACTATACTGACGACAATCTTAAGAGTTGGCTGGAAAACGATGTTTACAAACTGGAATCCGGTGAAATCGTCGCTATCTATAATGACCTCACTGCACGCAAACAGGCTGAAGAGACCCTGAGTCGCTATGCCAGCATCGTTTCCGCCTCAACGGACCACATGTCCTTTCTTGATCAAAATCTGGTCTATCTGGCTGTGAATGACGCCTACCTCCGTCACCACGCCAAAAAACGGGAGGAGATTGTCGGTCATTCGGTCATTGAACTCCTTGGCGAGGCCATTTTTGAGAACATCAAGGGAAATCTGGAGAAATGCCTGGCTGGAAATACCGTCCACTATCAGGCCTGGTTTGATTTTTCCGGAACGGGTCGCTTGTGGATGGATGTCTCCTATTTTCCCCATCTGGAAACGGATGGCACGGTTGGTGGCATCGTTGTGGTGGCCCGAGACGTGACTGAAAACAAGCAGATGGAAGATGCCCTGCGCATGAGCGAAAAAGCGGCTCGGGCAGCCAACAGGGCCAAGGGGGAATTTTTGGCCAACATGAGCCACGAAATCCGCACCCCCATGAACACCATCATCGGCATGAGCTATCTGGTGCGCCAGACCGAGCTTGAAGAGCAGCAAAAAAATTATCTCAACAAGATCGATCTTTCCGCCAAATCCCTGCTGCGTATCATCGACGATATTCTGGATATTTCCAAAATCGAAGCGGGACAGTTGGAGCTGGAAAGTGCCCCCTTTAACCTGGAGGAGGTGCTCAACCAGCTGATTGACACCACCCTGGCCCAGGCAGACAGCAAGGGGATCGAAATATTGGTCTCCGCCCCAATCGATCTTCCCCGGGATCTGGTGGGAGATGCCACCCGCTTGGGACAGGTGCTCTCCAATCTTTGCGGCAATGCCATTAAATTTACCGAACGGGGTGAAATCGTCCTTTCCATCACCCAAGTGGAAACCGCTCCCAACAAAACCCTCCTCTCCTTTACGGTCCGGGATACCGGTATCGGTATGAACCCGGAGCAGGTCAAGCGGCTTTTGGAACCCTTCCAGCAGGCCGATGCTTCCACGACCCGTCGCTATGGCGGAACGGGTTTGGGGCTCTCCATCTGTAATAATCTGGTGGGGATGATGGGGGGGCATATCGATATCCAAAGCGAACCGGGACAAGGCACCTCGATCTCCTTCACGGCCCGTTTTCCCTGTCAACTCCAAGGGGATGAAAAACGTTTCAATACGCCAGCAGAGCTTTCAGGATTGCGGATCCTGGTAGTGGATGATAACCCCACCTCCCGGGACATATTGGCAAAATTCATCACCTCCCTGGGCTTTTTCTGCCAGACTGTCGGTTCGGGAGAGAAGGCGATTGGTGAGCTGCAGCGGGGGATGCAAGTTGGGGAAGGCCCTTATGAACTGATCCTGGTGGATTGGCTGATGGGGGCTGAAAACGGCTTGGAGATCGCACGCACCATCCGAGAGCTGACAGATATTCCCCAGCCCCCCATTCTGCTGATGGCCTCCGCCTTGAAACAAAATGTGGTGATGGGACCGGCCAAGGATATGGGATTGGCGGGAATTTTAAGCAAACCGGTCTGTCTCTCCACGCTGTTCAACGCCATCCTGAATGTATTCGAGCAGGGTGCAACGGATGCGATACCCGCACTCCCCCCCCAGGCAACACTCCAGGGGCTGATGATGTTTGAGGGTGCCCAAATATTGTTGGTGGAGGATATCAAGACCAATCAAGAGTTGGCCCAGGAAATTTTGACCCGCCGGGGAATCCGCGTCACCTTGGCCCGAAACGGTCGGGAAGCGGTGGAAACCATGGAGATGTCCGGGGAACTGATTGATGCGGTACTCATGGATATCCAGATGCCGGAAATGGATGGCTTCGAGGCCACCCGGATCATTCGCAGCCATGGGAAATTTCAGGAGCTACCGATCATCGCCATGACCGCCAGCGCCATGACCCAGGATGTGGAACGCTGCCTCAAGGCTGGCATGAACGACCATATCGCCAAACCCCTGGAAATCAAAGCGCTCTTCGACACCCTCAGCAGATGGGTCACCCCCAGCAATCAGAGGGATGAAAGGACAGAATCGACCGAAAACACCCCCGACAAGGCCACCGCTCCCGGAGATGATCATCCCACCTTCCCCGATCACCTGCCAGGCATCGACATCCCCCGAGGCCTACAGAGGTGTGAGGGCAATCACACATTTCTGGCTCGCATCATCACTGATTTTGCCAAAGAGGCCCAGGGGCTCTACAAAACACTGGCAGAAGCCCTCAACCAGGAAGATACCGAAACAGCCCTCTCCCTGGCCCATGGTCTGAAAGGTTCGGCAGCCAATATCGCCGCCATGGATCTCGCAACAACCGCTGGCCAAATCGAAGATATTTTGTGGCAGGGAAAAGCTGAAATGGCCGCTGACAAGTTGCCCCGATTGAATACAAACCTGGCTGCTCTGGAGCAGTCGGCTCATATCCTGGTCGGGTACAACGAACAGACCACTCCGACGCAAGTGAAAGGGAACCATTCCGAAAACACCATCGATATTGAAGAGTCCTTGTGTCGCTCACGGGAACTGGCCATATTTCTCGCAGCCCGGGATATGCAGACTGACAGTCACCTGGAACTCCTCAAAAAAGAGCTCAAGGCAGATCCCCGCTTTCAAGTACTTCTGGACAGGCTTGAAAGCAGCATTCATCAGCTGGACCATGATGGCGCCTTGAAACCCTTGAACGATCTCATCCAGCAACTGGAAGCTTTATCCCGGTAACTCATGGACGTATACAAAAAACTCCCCAAGCAGACCATTTTGGTGGTCGATGATTCCCCCAACAACGTGCGCATCTTGAGCGAAATACTTCGCCAGGATCATCGGATTCTCTATGCCACCAACGGACCCGATGCCCTGGAGACCGCCAAAACACAACTACCAGACCTCATTCTCCTGGATATCATGATGCCGGAGATGGACGGTTATGAAACCTGCACCAAACTCAAGGCGGATCCCCGCACCCAGGAAATTCCGATCATTTTCATTACCGCCCTGGATCGGGAGCAGCACGAAACCGTCGGCTTGGAGTTGGGAGGAATTGACTATCTCACCAAGCCCATCAATCCCTACATCGTGCGTTTGAGAGTCCGCAATCATCTGGAACTGAAAGCGCTACGGGATCACTATAAAAATCTCTCCGCCATCGACGGACTGACCGGCATCGCCAATCGCCGCCGCTTCGAAGAGTTTTTAAACCAGGAGTGGAATCGCGCTGTGCGTTCCCACTCCGAAATATCCCTCATCATGATGGATATCGACTGTTTCAAACCTTATAACGACCATTATGGCCATCTGGCAGGGGACGACACCTTGCGCCGTATCGCCACCACGTTGAAGGATACTTTGGATCGTCCGGCAGATCTTTTGGCGCGCTATGGGGGGGAAGAGTTTGTCTGTGTGCTTCCGGAAACCGGTCGAGAGGGGGCGGTTCTACTCGGTGAAAAACTGCGCTGTCAGGTTGTGGAACAAAAAATTGCCCATATTTACTCTGCAGCCGCCGACCATGTCACCCTGAGTCTGGGGCTTGCCACGGCGATTCCCTCCCAGACAAACACCCCTCAGGAGCTGATCGAATTCGCTGATAAAAATCTCTATCTGGCCAAGGAGCAGGGCCGCAACCGCCTGGTTTCCTGATTAAACTGGTATAGCCATTCGAATCAAGAATTGGACATATGCCGTTGCATTTTTACCGTCATTCTCGCGAATGCAGGAATCCAGGGAGTGTGGCGCAAACCTTTCCAAATCTTGCATCACTTTCAGCAAAATACCGGCCTTTCTTGAAGATTTGGTTTTTTCCTTGAGGGCAATCATCAGCTCACTGGATCCCCGCCTTCGCGGGGATGACGAGTCAGGGAAGAGTGTCCAATTTTGAGATAGAACTGCTATATGCAAAAACGCGATCTTCACCTCAAGTGTTAACAGGCCCTAATTAAACAGATGAAGGGATCATCGCCTAACGGTATTGGCTTTTATCGGTGCCTGGCGGGCTTCAATGTCCAGCTGGTACCGGGATAGCGGGGCTCCTGAACAGCCACCAGCAGCTCATGAATTCCAGCCACCCCCGCAAGTGGCGCCACCCGCACCATCCCCCCCAGGCCTGACTCGCTCTCTGGGGACCATTCGCTGATTCGCACCAACACCCGGGCCACAGCCTGTAGATATTCAGCGGCATTGATATTCCCCCCCGGGAGCGTCACCTGGGCAGGAATGATGTTTTGGGGCATGGGAAAGCCAGAACCCGCTTCCAGTTTGAGGCTTTCCCCTTGAGCCGCCTGCAAAAGATCCGACATCGCCACAAGCCGTGATTGGGAGATGGCCGGCGTGCTGGCAAGAGGCCCATAGACCGGCTTTAGCAAAACCCCATCGGGCAGCTCCCCCAGTTTGTCATAGGTGGCCAGGGCCTGGACCAACAACGACCAACACTCCGCCAGAGAATAATAGTATCCCCGGGCCACCACAAAATCGGGCAAAGCCCCGTCTACCGTCTGCAACAGGGCGCGGGCCACTCTCTCCACACGCTCCAGGGGAATTTCCTCCCCCGATTCATCGACGAAAAGGTCCACCAAATCCCGAGGGGAGACAAATCGGCTGCCATCCATCCCGGAAAGCATCTCAGCAGCCAAATATTTCAGATTGGCAGCCGTGGTCTGATAACGCCCCTCCCGCGCCTCCTCGCTCCAAAGATCGGCCTCTGTCAGTTCCGGGGCTTCGGGGTGATCGTAGGCATAGTCGGTGGGGCTCTCCTTGGCGTAGAGATATTTGCTGGCCAGATGGGCGTTGATCACCTGGAGCCGGGCCGGATCAAGGAGCGCCAACTCCCCGGCCAGGGTTTCACTGCTTTCGATCAGGTTTAACGCCCCCACCCCATCCAGGGGGTTGCCGTCGTTGATACGCAGGTGGCCGTTCATCCAAAAGAGCCCGGCAGGGGTGCGGTGCTCCGGGGTCAGACGAGAGATCAGGCGCTTGAGAGCCGCCCCATAGTCTGGATTGGAGAGGGGGCCGTGGTCGGGAAAGCCGAACATGACAAAATCCCCCAGCAACCGATCCAGGGTAAAAACCAGGGCCTGGTCGAGAGCCAGACCACTCACCACCTGGATCTCTCCCCACACCTCTTCGACCTTTTTGACCCCTCCCGTACGACTGGGATCCACCCCTCCCAAGAGAGGATCCTTGCCCAGGGTCAGATAGGCCAGCGCCCCTTGCACCGTGCGCTCCCAATCGGCCTGATCTCCCTCCAGGGAAGTCAGGGCATTGTTGGTATAGGTGGGTTCGTGAGCGCCGTGGTAACCAAAATGGAGAACACCCCCCTGGGAAGCATCCTCCCCCTGCAAAACCTTGAGCAAGCCGGTTTCAGGGTGACGCTCTGCCAGGGTTTCAGCGTCCGCCCCCATAAATGCCAGGGTCCAGGATGGCGTAAGATCGGGATAATCACGGCTCAAGTCTGTGACTGTGGGCAGGAGCCTTTGAAAACGCTCTTCGCTCAGAGTGTGATTGATGTGATCTTCGGTGTGGGTAAAAAGAAACAGATAGAGCGGAGGGAGTTGGCACTGGTTGATCAGACAGGCTTGATCCACCGGGCACTGGGAATCTGCACGACATGCCAACCCCTCCTCCCCCTGGGCTTCCTGAAAGGGCCAAACCAAGCTCCCCACCATCAGCCAAGAGAGCAGCAGAAACCCATACCAAGGAAGAGATAGAAACCTCCCCCTCCCGGAATCTCTCAGCCTACCTGAAAACTTCAGAAAAGGGAGAGCCACCATCACCCCTCCTGAACAGCCCCCACCGCCCACAGTTTCTTTTGGCGATGGCGGGTGTGGTCGGGGTTGGAATCATCTGTGGGACAGTCCAGAAAAACCAGCAAAATCGGAAGATGGGAAAAACTTCTAACGCTGAACGCTCTTTTGGCTGGGATCGAAGGAGACATGGGGATCCATTGGGATCAAGGGGAATATCACGATTGAAGATCCATCATAACATGACCAAACCGGGGAGGTGGAAAAATAGCCGAGAGACACAACATCCATCCGGGAGGAAACCTGCCCCACCCTGAGGCAGGGGAAAAATCCTACTGGAGAAACATCTCTTCAGCAGGTACGCGCTACCGGGAAAGCGCCTACGAAGTGACTGCAAAACAGATCGTTTTCCGGGAATTGACTACAACAGTGTCAACATCCAGGGGACATAATAGATCTGCAGGGAGACTGAAACAGCGAGGGCCACAAAAGCCACCAGGGCCAGAGGCATCACCCCCAAAAAGACCTTCAAAAGCCGTCTCTCCTTCAGCCGATAGCGCACCAATCCCTTGGAGAGAAAAATCGCCACCAGGCAGGTGAGGACGTAGGCAGCACACATGAAGAAAAGATGGGGAAAAAAGGTGGCAAAAGCCCCGGCATAGCTGAATACCGTCAGGGACTCCCCCGCCGCCAAATCACCATGGATCAAACGAATCAGGGAGATCGCCCAAAAACTGACATTGAGAACGATCACCAACATCGCACCGAAGGTTTTATAGAGAAAAGCCAACAGCAGGGCGGCCAAAAAACCCACCACATGACCGAGTAAAATCAGACTGGATTCAAACCGCCACTCCAAAAAGGCACTTCCCAAAGGCCCAACGGCAAAGATTTCCCCCAGCTCCGATTCCAAGGTGCCGGTTTCAATCACCGACCCCATCAACAGCCACCCCACGAAAACCCCGATGGCGATGGACATGATGGCGGTAAAGGTGCGCCAATTGGCCACCAGGGGAGATTTTTTTTCCACCCAGATGTGGTGACGGTTGAGGTCGAGAATTTGGTTCATGCGGGGGGTCATGGCCCCGGTTATCAAAAACAGCGCCAAGGTTCCGGCTTTAGGGGCGATAAACATAAACCCCACATAGAGGCTCGCTATGGTCAAAATCAGGGCTTCGACATAGAGGATAAAATCCCACTGATAGCGGTCGCCGGAGAGTCCCAACTTGTCGGTGATAAAGTTACCCACCTCCCCCTTGGGGATAAAACGGTCCCCTTCATATTCGGGAAACAACTCCTCATCAGAAACCTTCACCGGGCGGGAAGCCTCGGAGTGGCTCTCTTCCCGGCGGGAGACCTTGGGAGGAGATGCCTCGGCAGGCGATTCCACCGGGGGGGATTGGGGCTCCTCGGGGGGGGCATCGGGGTTCATATCAATAAGGCTCCTGATGTCAAAAGGGGCTTCGGGAAAAATATGTACCGGGGGTTAGCGTTCCGGTGGCAACAGTTCCCGAATCATGATTTCCGGCCCCCCATAGGTGATTTGACCGAGTTTGAACTTATAGTGTTTATCGTTAAAAGGGATCGAAACGGTCTCTCCCATCCGCAACAGGGGATGATAGCCCGGCAGACGGGGATAGAGACAAAACATCCGCTTGCCCTTTCTGAAGTGAATGATTTTCAGGGGATCCCCCGCTTCATCTTCCTCAAAAAGCCGATGGATGAGCGAAGGCTGAGAGTCGGCGCTCAAAAGACGCACCGAAAAATCGACCAAATTTTCCTCTTCCCGAACGATCCGGGAAACGTAGCCCACGCTGAAAGTGTAGTCAGGGGGACGGGCAAAGGCGACCATGGTGCCGATACGAAAAGGTCGGGTGGCGTAGCCCTCGATCAGGTGCAGCTGAATCTCTCCCCGCCCCGTCACCTCGGGATCGATCTGCCACTGGTTGATCTCCTCCAGATCCCGCTTATCCTCCACATTGGTCAGCACCGATGAGGAACGGGCCAGGGTGAGATGAAAGGAGGACTCTTCACGAAATTTTTCCGCCCCCTTTTCCCTCCGGTTGCGAATCATGGCGTAGGCGTTCATAAAGCCAAAAAAGAGGTGAAGATCGGGATCCTTGCGGAAATGGGGCCGTTTGATGCCAACGCTTCCCAGAGAAAAATCCCGTTTCAGCCCCTGCAACAGGTGGGGCCGCTCCATGGGATGCAGTCTGAAGAGGGGCTCCCCTTCCGTGACACCATTTCCCCCACCCGACACCTCCCCCAAACCCCCTTTGAGATACCCCTCCAGAACGTTGCGGATTGCCTCCAGGCTGAAAAGATAATCCCGTTTTTTGCCAGGCTCACCCTGACCCAAAACAGGTGGAATTTCCTGTCCAAAAGCGATGAGAGCCTCCCCTTTGCCAGGCGCTTGTCCGTCACAGGGATCAATCCGGACCTGATTTTTATGGCTCTCCAAAAAGGCCGTCAAGAAATGCAGATCACTGGGAGACCAGCGCTGTGAATCGAGCATGGACCACAGCTGGATCTTGATATAGAGAGACTCGAAGCTGTCAGTACCCAAATGAGGCACGCTGAAACCGGCAAGACCGGTCTCCAGGCCGAGCCCGGATGAGGAGAGGTGATGGTAACGCTCCTCCACCGATTCATAGCTCCTGAGCATAAAATAGAGCTTGTTGGCCATCCCCAGATAGACCGGAGGCAGGTTGCGATAGAGCAGGCCGTTGAGGTGTTGCAGCAACCAAATCAGCTCCAGAATGTGAAAGGCGGTTTCAGGCACCTGGTCGCGTATTTTGGCATAGCGATAGTTGGGACGGCGATAATAGAGATCGAACAGATTGCCATAGCCCTTCAGGAGAGCCTCCGCAGCCTGGATGGCCCCGTTGAGCATGGCGGAATAGGCATCGCTGGCGGGAATGGTGACCTTTTTGCGATAACGAAAATAGATGTTTTCCATCACCGGGAAGGCGTAGAGCAGGGCCATTTTAAGGCGATTGGACCGCTCCTCCAGGGTGAGATTGGAGGCTTTGAGCATCTTGGTCAGATAAGCCGCGATATCCCCCAAAAGAGTCGCCATCTCCCCGGCTTCAAACTGGCGATTCCAACGCTGGCTGAGTTCCTCGGCCCCGGGCAGCTGCATTTTATAGCGCCCCGGCACCCAAACGAGGGTAATTTTTTGATCTCGCTTGGGGAGTCCAATGCCGAAAATGTGGCGCTTTTTAATGGGTGCCAACACCCCCCCATCCCCCTTGGGGCTATCGACCGGATCGGTGGGGATCGGTTTTGCAGGAGGTTCGGTTCCGGTTGGAAAATCAGGAGGCGAGGCGGACATCTTCCACGTTCTCCCTTTCTATTTCGAATTGTAGGAAGCCACCAAAAATCTTTTTTTCCAGATAGAGCATTTCCGGATCGGTATTTCTCAGGATCCCTTTTTTGGTGAAACCCTGTTTGAGTTTGACCCGAACCCGCCGGTCGACATAAAGCACCAGAGGATCGGCCAGCGGCTCAATAGTGGTGATGGCAGAGAGGGGAATCTCCATGGGGGGCAGATAATCATCCGGGGTACGGATGGCCCGGACAGACTCGCCGTCAATGGATTTGAGATAGAGCTGCTGGAAGGTCTCTGTATCCAGATGGATACGCACGGCAGAATCGATCAGGGGCGTCCATTTTTGTTGGCGGGCTGCGGCCTCCTGGGCAGAAAGCGCTCGGGTTTGGTAGACGACTCCCCCCGTACTGCCACTCCTGCTGACACCACGCTCCCCCCCTGAAGCACTTTCAGCTACCAGGGCACTCCCGGCAGCCCCGGCACTCAAAGTAGCGGAAGCGCCAGCAGAGGTTGAGGAAAATACGGAAGCCCCTGCACCGGCAGAACCACCCCCATCGCCAGTGGCAACGCCCGGCGTCTTGACCCCCATCTCATCCACACGGGCCAACGCTTCATCGGTGGACATTCCGTCACGGGGAGCGGGTATGCCAGAATCACTCCCCGAAGCACCGACACCCGACACCGAAGCGGCAGCATCTCCAGCAGCTGAAGCCCCAGAACTGGAACCGCCAGCCCCTCCCTCACCAGGCACCTTCACCCCCATCTCATCGATGCGGGCCAACGCCTCTTCTGTGGAAATCCCATCCCGGGGAGCGGGTATCTCAGGGGCACCATCCGTGGCAGTCGAAGCGCCTCCAGCCGAAGCCATCCCTGGGGAAGCGTCGGCAGGCCCGGTCGACCCTGAACCAGCACCGCCACCCCCCTCCGGCACCTTCACCCCCAGATCCTCAATGCGCGCCAACGCTTCCTCAGAGGTGAGGCCATCCCGGGGAGCAGGAATCTCCATATCCACCCCACCCCCGACAGTCGAGCCCCCTGGCATCTGCCCGGAGTCAGCCCCCGGACTCGAAGCTGCTCCGGAAGCGGCGTTGCCGACCCCGGAGCTTTGGCTTTCACCATCAGCCGTGGCCTCAACCGCCACCGGCCCCCCTTCACCCATGGCCACTTCGCCGGTCACCAGGCTCAATATTTTTTGTGGACGAATGGCTTCATATTTAAACAGCACCACCCCCACCAGGCAGACCGCCAGCAGAAGGGTAAGCAGGTAGGTTTTGCTTTTCTGTTTTTTTCCGGAAAAGGATTTCAGCAGGGCGGCTTCCGGGGAGGGCAGCGCCAGTGGCTCTCCACTCCAGTTGCCCTTGGCTTTGGGGGCGCTCCCGGCACCTTTGCCATCATTCCCGGCAGCACCCAATTCCGCAACAAACCGCTGGGCTTTGGTGAGGGCCGACTCGATGGTTGGATCTTTGGGCTTTAAGCGGCTGGCCTCTTCCAGTTGAGTGAGTGCTGTGGTGAGCAGAGGCAGATGGGCCTGCTCCAGTTTGCCCCCATCTTTGCCATCCCCCAGGAGAGAGCGCACGGAGTTGATGGCTTTTTCCGCCAGGGTTTCGCCCAACAATCGGCGCAGAGCCGGAGAGACCGGTGAACCGGAAAAAGCCACCGCCTTGCGCAGCAGCTCAAGCTTGGTATTTAAATTGCCCTGATCACCAAATTTATTGGCAGCCTGAAGGATTTCCCGACAGACCGGGGAGAGGTCATAGAGCTGGCTGGCATCCACCAAAAGCTCCCGGGCCTCCTTGGCGGCTGCGGCCATCTGTTTCCGGCTCTCCGGGGTTCCCTCCCCCTTTTGACTCTGCCGGACGGTTTGGTCCAACCCCAACAGCAAGCCCATGGAGAGATGCCCCGGCTCCTGGAGCAGGGCCTGTCTGGCCAGTGCCACGGGGTTACTTCCGCTCTCGGGGGAAGGCGATAAATCTGTGGGATTTGCCATGATGAGGAACCCAAGCTTGCCGATGGCCGATAAATAATCCCCAACTGGCAGTGAAAAAAACAGCTGTCGAGGAAGCCCAAGGGATGGGTCGATCCAGTTGAGTCAGCTCACCAATTGGCAACGAGGTCTCAGTGGATATGGCAAGAATGGGATGAACCCGTTGATCCAGTCAAAACGGTCCAACCCAACGATATGAATGATACAAAAAATCCAACCCCTCCCAGCAATCAAGCATACACCCTTTTCCCGCCAGGATAAAACGATTCCAAAACCGCTTTTCACCTCTTCTGCAAAACGCCCCCTTGCCACCAGTCAGCCGCTCACCAATGGACAAGTCAGAACTCCGACGACAGATCAGGATCACCTTTGGCCTTCACCGGATCTCTCCCTGGGGGAGCCCTCTCCTCGGAAAGGTTGAGCAGCTTTAAAAAAACTTCTCCATAGCGTTTCAGTTTGAAAGCCCCAATCCCCGGAATTCCAGCCATCTCATCCAAAGATTTTGGCATATGGTGGATCATTTCCCGGAGGGTGGCATCATGAAAAATGACGTAGGGAGGCACTTCCTGCTCCTTGGCAATCCTCAGACGCATCTCCCGCAGCCGCTCCCAAAGGGTTGCGCTTTCTGAAGAATCAAACGCCGTCTCAGAATTCCTGGACTTCCAGGCGGTTGGTTTTCCCGATGAATCAAACGCCGCCCCGGAGGCTCTGGCTTTCCGGGTGCGAACAGGATCCTTCCGCAACCTCACCTGTTTTTCCCCCTTGAGCACCGGGCGGCAGGACTCCTCCAGTTTGAGCCCCCCATGGCCTTCATAATCGACCCGCAAAAACCCCGCTGCCACCAACTGCCGAAAGATGGAGCGCCACGCCTTGGCTCCCAAATGCTTACCGATGCCGTAGGTGGATAGACGGTGGTGGCGAAACGAAACCACCCGATCATTTTCCACCCCCCGAAGCACATCCACCAGATAGTTCACCCCAAAACGCTGATCCGTGCGATAGACACAGGAGAGAGCCATCTGCGCTTCCCGCGTACCATCCCACCCTTCAACCGGCTCCAGGCAGGTGTCACAGTTGCCGCAAGGCTCGGCCAACACCTCATCAAAATATTCCAGCAACACCTGGCGACGGCAGCGAATGGTTTCGCAATAGCCCAAAAATGTGGAGAGCTTTTGCCGCTCCAGCCGCTTCTGCTCCTCGCCAGCAACCGATTGATCGATAAAAAATCCCAGGGTCGCCACATCCTGCATGCCGTAGATCATGAAGGCGTTGGCCGGTTCACCATCCCGCCCCGCCCGACCGGTTTCCTGATAATAGGCCTCCAGGCTTTTGGGCAGATCCAGATGCGCCACAAAACGCACATCCGGCTTATCGATGCCCAAGCCAAAGGCGATGGTGGCCACCATCACCACCCCCTCCTCCTTCAAAAAACGATCCTGATGCAGCTGGCGCTCCTCCCCGGGCAATCCGGCATGGTAGGGAAAGGCATTGAACCCCTTATCCACCAACCACCGAGCGGTCTCCTCCACCTTTTTCCGGGAGATGCGATAGACAATACCGGACTCCCCCTGATGCTCCCCCTTTAAAAAGGCAAGCAGCTGCTTGTGGGCATTATCCTTGGGAGCGACGTGATAGCGAATGTTGGGGCGGTCAAATCCACCGAGAAAAACCCGGGCATGCCCCAAACCCAGCCGCTCCACAATCTCCTCCCGGGTGCGGGGATCGGCTGTGGCGGTCAAGGCGATGCGGGGTACGCCCGGAAAACGCTCCCCCAACACCCCCAACCCCATATAATCGGGACGAAAATCATGGCCCCACTGGGAGACACAATGGGCCTCATCAATGGCAAACAGGGCAACATCAAGCCCCGCGAGAAAATCGAGGGAGGTTTCCCGGGTGAGCCGCTCCGGAGCCACATACAGAAGATCGAGATCCCCCTGGGAGGCCCGTTGGATCACCTGCCAGCGCTCCTCGCTGGTTTGGGTGGCATTGATACAGGCGGCCCGCACCCCGGCCAGCCTGAGGGCGTTCACCTGATCCCGCATAAGCGCAATCAAGGGGGTCACCACCACCCCGATACCGGGCCTGACGAGAGCCGGTATCTGATAGCAGAGAGATTTCCCCCCCCCCGTCGGCATCAACACCAGGGCATCCCCTCCCCCGATGAGATGGTCGATGACCGCTTGTTGATCACCCCGAAAGGCCTCATAACCAAAAACGGTATTCAGGCAGGTGAGGGCGGAAGAATCGGCTGGATGGAGCTGGTTGGTTACGTGAGACACGAAGAGCACCGGAAAAGATAAAAGAACAGGAGGATGTCGTTAAACCTTTATGTTACGATAGCGCGTCACAATGATCAAACAAGGGAGCCTAACATGGTCTGTGGAATCGATCGAATTCTGACGGATGCGAAAAAAACCATTCAAGATGCCGAGACACGTCTGATCCAGGAGTTGGCAGCGGATTTCGACCTGGAAGTGGAAACCGAGGAGATCCTGCAATCCCGGGAAGCCCGGGAGCTGAAGGGAGCTATGGAGACCTTTGCGGTCTGGCTTGCCCACGGCAGAGAGTTGACCAAGGAAGAGGAGTAAGGCCTCTTCTGCTGGATGACACTTTTCTGAAAAAGACAGAATAAACGCTTACAGGGTTGTTCCAGGAGAAAATAATCCATCAGCCCTGATGGATGTGGTTTGCGCTGCTCACCACATCCATCAAGGTCACATGACCCATCAGCCTTGATGGATGCGGTTCGCGTTGCTCACCACATCCTATAGGCTCCCACGGTTTTTGGCGTACCGGTTCAGCAGGTGCGCCTTTTCCGTTGGCACGGCTATATTTCAGGGGAGTTGAAAAAGAAGAGGCTGGAAAAAAACGTCGGTCAAACAGGAAAAGCCGGGGGGATATTCGGGGGGGCCGGTGATCAGCCCCCCCGAAGAGTCTTGCTACATCTTACAGATTACATACCCATACCCATCTGGATATAGGAGCAGGGGCAGACTTCCTGACAGATGTGACAACCGATACAGCGGGTGTAATCGGTAAACATCACACGACCCTGGGGCCGCTTCAGGTTGCGATGGATCGCTTCCTGAGGACAGTAGATCCGACACTGGTCACAGACAAAACAGAGACCACAGGAGAGGCACCGCTTGGCTTCAGCGATTCCCTCGGAAATGCTGAGGGTTTGGTTGATCTCCCGGAAATCCTTGGTCGCTTCTTCCACCGGGATCTGCTTCTCTTCGTTACGAGGAGCAGCCGGATAGATGCCCAAGCGCATTTCCGTATGACGCACCGGACGGCCCTTGTGGGGAAGTTGATATCTTTTCCCTTTAAGGTAACCATCAATAGCCCGGGCAGCGATACGGCCCTGACCCACGGAGCGGGTGGAGATACCCAGTCCCAACACATCACCACCGGCAAAGATGCCGTTTTCCTTGGTCTGCATGGTGGAACTGGCACCAATGAAGCCCCACTTGTTGGCAAGGTCTTCCATCCCCTGCTCCAGCTCCGGCACCTGACCGATACCAACAATCACGGTATCCACCGGCAGGGTGAATTCGGAACCTTCGATGGGTACCGGGCGGCGACGACCGGACTTGTCCGGCTCACCCAGCTCCATGCGGATGCACTTGATGGCGGTGGCCCGGCCCCCTTCGGTCTCGAAACCGATGGGTGCAGAGAGAAACTCAAACTTGATACCCTCGTGAACCGCCTCATCCACATCCTTGGAGATGGCGGGCATCTCTTCCCGGGTACGGCGATAGAGGATGGTGACCTGGGAATATTTGGAAACCCGTTTGGCCACCCGGGCGGAGTCCATGGCGGGCTTTTCAGCAGCGATGGTGGCTCCAGAGCGTTCGACTTCCTCATCAATCGCCTTGCTGGCCGCTTCCATGGCCGCAGTATCACCACTCTTTTCAGCCTTTTCCCAGGCTTCTTCGTTATCCGAGTGAAGGCGAAGAGAAACGCGGGCGGCGTCAACGGCGGAGTCACCACCACCGATCACCACCACCCGAGCGCCGATTTCCACTTGTGCACCGGTATTGACCCGGTTGAGAAATCCAGCACCCGTAAAAACGTTGGCGGAATTTTCACCTTCAACGTTCAGGTTGGTACCCTTGTGTGCACCGATGCCCAGATAGACGGCATCGTACTGGTCTTTGAGATCCTGGTAGGAGATATCTCGACCCACGCGGGTGTTGTATTTGATCTCAACGCCCAGATCCAAGATGTTCTGGATTTCAGCATCAAGGACTTTTTCGGGCAGACGGTAGGAGGGGATGCCGTAACGCAGCATACCGCCACCCTTTTCGAAGGCTTCGAAAATGGTGACGTCATAGCCCCTGCGAACCAGCTGATAAGCGCAGGAGAGACCCGTGGGACCGGAACCGATGACGGCAATCTTCTTGCCCTTCTTCTCATCGGTCAGCATCTTGAGTTTCAACCCACGGTCAATCCCGTGATCGCCGATCAACCGTTCCATGTTGTTAATGGCAACGGCCCCATCTTCCATGTGCTGTCTGTTACATCCTGATTCGCAAGGGTGTGGGCAGACCCGACCATGGATGGCCGGCATGGGATTTTTATCGGTCAGGGTGTACCACGCCTTGTCCAAGGCATCCTCGATGGGAGTCTTGAACATGTCCGCCTGAGCGATGGACGTCAGATAGCCACGAATATCCTCACTGGAAGGACATTCGTTACGACAAGGGGGCATACGTTGGACGTATGTGGGGCATTTATAGCTTCGGGCGTTGCGGACGATGATCTCCTCCGCATCCGGCAACTTCAGCCCGGCCTCCACGTCTTCCCGAGACTGCCTCTTGAGGATAGTTGTTTCTTTACTCATTGCTGCAAATTCCTCCGGTATTTAAGGCGCTTGGGCATCAGAGGCGGACGTGGCTTGACCGGTTCAGGGTCTGAAGGGCTTCTGGGCCATCGTCAATGTGGTAGCGGGTGAAGGGGAAGCCGGTCTTTTCGAAGAAACGCTGCCAGCCAATCCGATCGATCCACTCGCCGATCCGCTCCCAAGGCTTACCACCTTCTCTGTAGGCCTCGATGATCTTCTTCACCGCCTCACCCACTTCGGGCCAACGGGGAGGATTGTTGGGCAGACCCCAAACAGCCAGCTTTTGCAGGGCAGGGCCGCCGCGGGTGTTGGCCATTTTACCACCCACCCAGATGGAGAGCGTGTCGGTATCGGAGTCGCGGATTTCCATGCTGGGGCACTGGCCGTGGCAGGCGCCGCAATACATGCATTTTTCCTCAACCACCTCAACGGTCTGGTTGCCGTCCACAACTGTCGGACGAATCGCCGCAGCCGGACAGATGGCGACCACCTTGGGCAACTCACAGATCTGCATGTTGTTGTGGTCGATGCGCGGGGGATGATGGTGCTGCACGATGATGGAGATATCCCCTTGGCTGGCGCAGTTGATCTGGCAGCAGGAGGTGGAAATTTTCACCCGGTTGGGGAGATTTTCGTTCTTGAAGTCGTCGATCAACTCATCCAACAGCGCCTTCACCGCACCAGCGGCGTCGGAGCCAGGCAGGTTGCAGTGGAGCCAACCCTGGGTGCAGACCACGTTGGAGACCGAAGGACCGGTACCACCGATGGGAAAGCCCAGCTCCTTTTCGACGGCATTGATCAGGTCATCCAGCTGGCTTTCGTCGTCACACAAAAACTCGACGTTGCTGCGGGTGGTGAAACGGATGAAGCCCTTGGAATATTTATCAGCGATGTCACACATATGGCGGACAGTGGCTGCACTCAATGTCCGGGGGGAACCACCACGTACGGTATAGAGCTTGTCGCCGCTCTCGGCTACATGCACCAGAACGCCGGGACGAACCCGCTCATGATAGTCCCATTTGCCATAGTTCGCGGTCATGGCAGGATGGAGCATTTTGGTATAGTCGGGAGCACCTTGATCCCGAGGTGCCATTTGCGTATTGCTCATGTTTTCTCAGTCCTCTTAATGTTCATGAATACTGGCTAACCGATTCGGTACCCCTGGAATCAGGAGGCCGCCTCGGTGGATTCCACTTCACGGTTCCAGACGGGAGGATCCTGATTCTGCTCTCCATCGAAACGGCCGGGAGCCAGCTCCTCGAACTTGATGTAGGTGCTGGTACGGGGGGCGCGGACCATCTGTACGTCGGGCTCAATGCCAACACCCTTGAGGAAGGTGGCCATACCAACGCGCTTGATGAACTCACCAATCCGCTCGTGATCCATACCGTTGTCGTTCCAGAATTCCCAAATCCGATCAATGAAGTCGGTGAGGGCCACCAAGTCTTCGTCGGTTTCCAACTTCATGAAGGGCACCAGCACCGAACCCAGGGTGTCACCCACGATCAGGGTACGCTTGCCGCCCAACAGCACGGTTACGCCACGATCCTTACCGGGTTTCAGGGCCTTGTGCATGACGTTGATGCAGTGCATGCAGCGGACGCACTCGTCGTTGTCAACCAAAAGCTCTTTTTTGTCGGTGTCGACGGAGAGGCAGTTGGTGGGGCAGCGGGTGAGGACGTTGTCGATGAGATATTTGATACCCTTGTCATCGATAAACTCAGCCACTTTCTCCTGATTGACCTGCATCGGCCCGCGCCAGGTACCCATGAGGGGCATGTCGGAGCGCTGCATGGAGTTGGCGCAGTCGTTGGCGCAACCGGAGAGTTTGAATTTGAACTTGTAGACGAACTCGGGACGATGGAGATACTCAATGAAGGTGTCGGTGATGTGCTTGGTGGCTTTCAGGGTGTCGTAGCAAGCCATCTCACAGCGGGCCGGACCCACACAGCACTGCAGGGTACGCATGGCGGCACCGGAGCCACCCATATCCCAACCGTCGTTCATCAGCGCTTCGGAGGCTTTGAAGGTGTTTTCGTTGTCAAAGCCCAAGAGCAGAATGTCGCCACTCATGCCGTGGAGCTGAAGGATGCCTGCACCAAATTCTTCACTGTGGTCAGCCAGGTTGCGCAGGGCAGCGGTGGAATAGTGCCAGCCGGAAGGCTCAATGATGCGGATGGTGTGGAACTGGGCGATGTCAGGATATTTATCCGCCTTTTCGGAGAGACGCGCAATCACGCCGCCGCCGTAGCCAGGCACGTTCAGGATGGTGCCCTGCCAATAGTTCCAACGGTTTTGATAAGACTCTTCCAGCTGATTGAGAAGCTGACCCACTTGGGGACGCGTCTCAGACCAATTTTTCAGATCGGTCACGAAGCTCGGCCAGGGACCGGACTCCAATTCGTTCAACATCGGGGTGTTCAAAGGCTGTTTCTGGGCATTCTGGGTCATGTGACACTCCTCTAGATCGTCTCTTGGCGGACTGGGGACCGCCAACTTCTCCCTCTATCCGGAACGCTTCTCTCTCGGATTACGAAACAAAATTCAGACAAATTCAGGGGATCTTACCTGGGGATTGGCCCTCAGACAATATGAAAATAACGATATTCTAATTTAATTTTGCAAATATAAGAATAAAATAAATTAATCATGAGAAGAGATCCTGTATCCAGCAACCACCCGACACCTCTTCAGAATCGTGACTCACCCCTTCCCCAGCCCCCTCCCTTCCCCTGACCAAACCGGAAAAATCAGCCCCACCCTGGTCCATTTTGCCCCCTCACCCCCTCTTCCCCCTCTGCTCAGGCAATAGATATAATCTTGCAATACATTGAAATATATCATTAAATTCAAACACAAAAGAGCCCGGCACACCCTTTGCATTAAAACAGACATATCCAGCCATCAATCCAATTAACCCACACCGGATCCGGCCACGACAGCCGATCATGTCGAATCCGAATTTTGGCGATATTTGCCAAGCTGGTAGCCGCAAGGAGACAGAACATGAAGAGGATAACCGGACTGCTCTTGATCATTCCAGGCCTGATGCTCTCAAGCTTTGTCAGTCTCAAAGCCGATGAACAACCCAATCAGACCAATGAGCGAACGGTTCCTATTGAACGGGCCTCGGCTCTCTCTCTCGATTCGGAGATGGTGGAAACCCTCCTGACTCGCGGCGGGGATCCCGATACCGTTGATCTCAGGGGTAGAACACCTCTGATGTGGGCAGCGGAAAACGGTCGGGCTGAGTTGGCCAACCGTCTGATCAATGCCGGGGCGGATGTGCATCTACGAGATTGGTGGGGCCATAACGCCCTCAGCCTCGCCATCGGCAACAATCACCGGGAGGTGATCACCCTGCTTTTAGAGCATTCTGCGGATTTTTCCGCCTGACTTGCCTCATTTCCAAAGTCGTAACCCATGACCCCTCCGAGGGGGCCATCAGGTGAAGTCGTGCCGGGTGGCCCCCTTTTTATTTCCCTCTCCTGCCAAACAGCCCCTCCCCTCTCTCTTTAAATCTCTCCTCTGATCTCTGACCTTTTCCATCTCTCCCCTGTCAAAGCCATCCCTGGCGAATGAGGGTGCCCTGCCACTTGAGACCGGTTTGTCCCACTTTCAGAACACTGTTCATCAGGTACGGCACCGGTTCGGTCTCACCATGGGGAAGGAGGTGGATATGCTTGCGCCGCAACGTACCGGTCTCCCCCGTCGCCTTCAGATCCTCGATCAGATGGCTGGCTATGCGCTCCCGCTCCGTGGGATCAGCCAGATAGACGCCATCCAAAACCTCCTGATTCAACAACACCTCTTCAGGCTGTTGAAGGTGACGGCTCGCGCTTTTACTCAACATATCGGGATAGGTGGAAAGGAGGGATTTAACCGCCAGCTCTTTAGGAAAGGCCACGAACACCAACGGCTCGGCATCCTTGATAAAATCATATTCCGCCCGCCGCTGATTGATCCGCTTGGCAGCCCGGGTGATAAAAAAAGGCGGTATAAAGGGCACAATCCAGGTCAAATAGTGAATCTCAGGCCACGGCCCGGAAGCTTCGGCAATGGCAAACTGCAACAACAAAATCGACCCCCCCACCACCACCGTTGCGACCGGTGGATTGCTGACAACCGCTTCCAGCAATGAGGCGGAACCAGATTTATTACGCTCACTCATTTGCGCGCCCCATGCTTTGCCAAAAAGGCTTCGAAGGCCTCTTCAGCCAGGGGACGGCTATAATGATAACCCTGAATCTGGTCACACCCCATCCCCCGGAGCAGCTCCAGCTGAGGGGCCTCCTCCACCCCCTCGGCAATCACCTTGAGACGGATGGCATGACCCAACTGCACCACGGCGTTGCAGATGGCCCCACTCTCCGAATCCTCTCCCAGATCCCGGACAAAGGATTGATCGATCTTGACCTTGTCCACCGGAAACCGTTTGAGATAGGCCAGAGAGGAATAACCGGTGCCAAAATCGTCGATGGAGAGCCTGAGCCCCAAGCTGTGGAGGGCTTTCAGAGTGGCGATGGTGGTATTGGCGTCGTGCATGGCAACACTTTCGGTAATCTCCAACTCCAAATAGTCCGGATCAAGCCCACTCTCCTCAAGGATACGTCCAACCCCTTTCACCAGATCCGCCTCACCAAACTGCACCGAGGAAAGATTGACCGCCACCCGCAACGGCTTAAGTCCCTGCCTTTGCCAGGATTTGTTATGGCGACAGGCGGTCTTGAGCACCCACCACCCCAAAGGCACGATCAATCCGCTCTCTTCCGCCAGGGGAATAAACCGCCCCGGGGAAATCATGCCTCTTTCCGGATGCTGCCAACGCACCAGAGCTTCCATCCCGGAAAGCTGACCTGTCGCCAGATCCATCTGGGGTTGATAGTGGACCCGAAACTGCTCTTCCTCCAAAGCCCGGCGCAGATCCCCCAGCAGTTTGTGCCGCTCCCGGGCCTCCTCGTCCATTCCCCCTTCATAAAAACGATAGCCGTCACGGCTGTCAGCCTTGGCACGAAACATGGCAAGGTCGGCAAAATGGACCAGACGCCCCCCCTCCCGGTGATCGCTGGGGTAGACGCTGACCCCGATGGAAAAGGCCACGTCCAGGGGATTGTCCCGAATCAGAAAGGATTCCGAGAGGTGATCGCGTATTTCCTGTACCCGATCGACAATTTCGGCAATCGAGCCCAGCCCGGAAAGAATGCCTGCAAAGACATCGCCGCTGTGACGGGCCACAGTGGTGGCCGCCGGAAAGCTCTCCTTCAGGCGCACAGCCACCGCTTTGAGCAGATCATCCCCCCCATCCCGACCCAAGGCCTGGTTGACCTCCTTGAATCGATCCAGGCCAATAAACAAAATCGCCACCAGCTTTTGGCCACTGCGCGCCGCCACCAAAGCCCGATCCAGACGATCCTGAAACAGTGCCCGGTTGGGCAGTTCCGTCAGGGTATCGAAGTTGGATTGTTTAAGAAGCTGCTCCTCATAATATTTTCGCTCCGTCACATCCAGACCATAAAGATTGAGATAGCCCGACTCAGTCACCGGAGCCAGCTGGATGGAAAAGGTCCGCTCCCCACAAATCAACTCCAGCTCCTTACCGGAGCCACATTTAAGACAATCCTCCGCCACCCAACGCCACTCTCCGGGAAGACACTCCCCCTCCTGGACTTTCCAGGTGTCCAGCAGTGGGGCACTGGCACCATTGGCAAAAATCAGCCGCCCCTCTCCATCCACCCGCAAGACCGGATTGGCGTTCTCCTCGGGAAACCGCGCCAGACTACGAATTTCCGCTTCAGCTCGGGCCTTTTCGGTTATATCCGAGCCATACACATTGACATAATCGGCATCCAGAACCGACACCAAGTGGAGGGAATAGAGCCGATCATCGCAGGATACCGATAGCTCCTGACTCTTTCTGGAACCAAAGGCTGCCACCACCGCTTCCAAAAATGCCCCCGAAACCTTCTCCCCTTGAGCCGCCTTCAAGGTGCGCAACAACAAATCACTGGCGGAGTTGGCATAAAGCAAAATGCCATCGCTTCCCACACGCAGAACCGGATTGGTGTTTTCCTCGGGAAACCGGGCCAAACTCTGAATGCGCTCTTCCGCCACACCCCGACTTTCGATTTCTGCATCCAGAACATCGGTGGTGACTGTCAAGGCGACCTGTTTCTTTTGGACTTTGCGAAACAGACGCAAAATCTGCAAAACCAGGAGTATCACCCCCCCCGCAATCACCACCAAAGAGCTCATCAGAGCGGTATGGACCTCCTCAAGCCAAGCCGGATGGATGGGCCAGGCCGCCAGCCAAGCCACCACCGCAGCCACCCCGATCACCCCGAGAATCATCAATACCCACCACACCTGACGGCGCATCATGTCACACTCCACTGGGCTAAAAGGGATTTATCCAAATGCATCATTGGGTTCCACCGCACAAAAAATAGTGACAAAAAGCAATCTGCAAACTTTTCGACCATACTATACCGGATGACAAAAACGAAACAGGCTCCAAGAAGATTGAAAAACCAACGAACAGGATTTATCCCGCTGGAATCATCATCAATAGAGGTGGAGCAAACTGGATTGGCTGGGAAGGGAGGGAGCCAAGGAAAGGATAGAGCGATCCATCGGCTGGACCCGAGGGAAAGAGTCTGGCGACGACGGCAGCCATCCCTATAGAGAGATAGAGAGCTGCTGAGGGTGAAAATCAAAACCAGTGAGGGAGGAATCTCCGCTACAGCTGGCTCAATCCATCACTCTTGGGTGATGGATTTTTTTTAAAGGTGGCCAAATGACGCTCCAACACCGGCATCAGCTCAGCCAGATCCACTGGTTTGACCAAAAAATCGACCATTCCCGCTGCCAATGCCTCCCGCCGCCGCTCTGGAAAGGCATCGGCGGAAATACCCACGATGGGAATTTTGGCGGTAGACTCTTCGGCTTGAATTTTTCGGGTAGCGGAAAGACCATCCATCTGGGGCAGATGAATATCCATCAATATCAAATGGGGTTTCAGCTCCCGGGCCATCGCCACCCCCTGGAGGCCGTTTTCAGCCACTTCAGCCCCCAAACCCACCTCCCCAAGCACCGCCAGCATCATCTCCCGGTTCATGGGATGATCTTCCACCAGCAGCAAACGAACATCCGAGCTGAATTGCAGGCCACTCCAGTCAGGCTCTCCAGACCCTTCCATCACCCCCAGTCCGGGAATCAAGGGTAGCTGCACGCTGAAGGTGGTGCCACGACCCAACTGACTCTCCACCGCCACCGTACCACCCAACACCCGGGCCAGGTTTTTGACAATGGCCAGCCCCAGCCCCACCCCGGCCTCTCCCCGGGTGATGGAGCCATCCACCTGTTCAAAAGGCTCGAAGATGGTTTCCAGACGGTCCGGCGGAATACCCTTGCCGGTATCCCGAACCACAAGATTCATCAGCCGATCTTCTGCCCGGCTCACTTCAATCACCACCTCGCCACCAATGCCGGTAAATTTGACGGCATTACCCACCAGGTTCATGAATATCTGGTTGATTTTGGTTCGGTCGCTACGAATGGCCGAAGGAAATCCCGGATCGAGGTTAAACCCCAGGCGCACCCCTTTTTCCGCTGCCTTGGATTTATGGACATGAAGCAGGCTCTGCACCAATAATTGCAGATCCAGCTCCTCTTCCACCACCGCCACCTTGCCCGCTTCGATCTTGGAAAGATCCAGCACATTGCTGATAATTTCGGTGAGATTGATACCGGAGACCCGAATATTTTCCAGATATTGATGGAATCGATCCGGAATCAACCCCTTGTTTTTGAGTAAAATCTGGGAAAAACCGACAATGGCGTTGAGGGGTGTGCGAATTTCGTGGCTGACATTGGCCAAAAAGAAGGATTTGGCCCGGTTGGCCGCTTCCGCTGCATCTTTGGCTTCCTTCAAGGCGAGATCCACCCGCAGGCGTTCGGTAATATCCCGAAACACCACCACCGCACCCGTGATCTTCCCCTCCTCCCGAACCGGGGTGGAGGTATAGGCGACGGGAAACGAGGTACCATCCTTTCGCCAAAACACCTCATCGTCCACATGACGCACAATGCCATCCTTAAATGCCAGATGGATGGGGCACTCGTCCGGTGGATAGGGTCGGCCATCGGGATGGGAGTGGTGCATCACCTTATGGGAAAATTGACCCACCAGATCCTCTGTCTGCCAGCCGGTCATCCGCAGAGAGGCGGGATTGACGAATGTGGTGCGCCCCAACCGATCCACGCCATAGATGCCATCCCCCGCCGCATCCAGCAGCAACTTGTTGCCGTGACTCAACCGCCGGATGGTCTCTTCAGCCTGTTTGCGTTCGATGAGGCCAGCCAGGGTGTTGGCCATGGAGTGGAGAAAATCTTCTTCCTGGGGATCCCGGATGTGGCCATCCTGGAGATAGAGATTGATCACGCCATAGAGCTTGTCGCCGGAAAGAATGGGCACACAATAGTGACCGTGGTCCTGCATCCCTTCATATTGGACATCGTGGCGGTGGTCGAGACCATCGGCAAAAACCAGCTTGCGCTCCTGGGCCGCCCGACCACAGAGACAATAGCCCATGGGAACCCGGGCACAATGGGAAAGCAGGCCAACGTTCAACCCCCGCTGAACCGACAGCACCAGCTCGTCACTTTCACAGTCCATCAAAAAAATGGAGCCTCGGGACTGGATGGCAAGCCAGGGAATGGCCAAAATCAGATCCAGCGCCCGCTTCAGCTGTTCCGTCAGAGTCAGGGGTTCCAGGGCGGTGCGTAACAGGGCGCTGATGGCGATGGTGGATTGCTGAACCTGCTCATTGCGCTCATCCGACCGTTTGTGCCTGGAAATATCCCGGCAAACAAAGAGAGTGGCCCCCTCCATGGAGGCAAAACGCCGCACATCCACCAGCAGAGTGCGCACCCCCCCGGCTCGATCCACAATGCGGGTTTCGATGTTGGCATGATTGCCCTGCTTGAAAGGCCCCTCCTGGTGGGCAAACTCCTGCCCCAGAAGACCAGACACCTTCCCGATGGCCATGGCCTCTTCCGTTGTGCAGCCAAACACCTCCAGAACATTGGGGCTGACAAAGGTCAAACGGCCTTCGCCGTCGGTCAACAGGAAGGTATCGGAAGCGTGACTCAGCAACTCCCGGATCAGATCGTTCCCTTCCCCGGCAACATGGGTGACAGACCGGTTCATGATTCAAACTCCCCCAAAGCCATACGCCTCAACCGGCAACCATATTCCCAATGATACAGATAGAGTGTCGGTGGAGAGCTGGAACCTGCCGAGCGCCGCACTTGTGCCCAAACCGCCACGGGAAGAGGATTCCGGCCCCTGCCGGCGAGGTAAATCTCTGGTATATTGTCGGTTGGATAATAACAAGGAGTACAATCTGGTAGACTGGATGAGGTTAAAAAAAACCGAAAACAGGACACCGTTCAAAAAACAGGGCACCGTTCAATAGAAGTGGAAGCGCGAAAAAAAACAACCTACCACCGAATATTTGCTGGTGATCAGCCAGTGGGAATCAATCCCATTCAAAAAATCAAACCCCATTTTTTGCCCTGCCAACCCCTTTCACAACCACTTAACTCTATTCAATTTTTTTATTTAATCAAATGCTATTTTTAACTATAAAATTTTCCTCGTCCCCAACCGGGATCCTCTCATCACTCTCACATTTCGACACTTTTCCCAACCCAACCATCCCCGAGCCCAACCATTGGTCAAACCATGATCCATATTGAAAATCTTCACAAAAACTATGGCCACCAAACCATCCTGGAGGGGGCCTCTCTGGTGGTACACCCTGGGGAAAAGGTGGGGCTGGTGGGCCGCAACGGCACGGGAAAATCCACTCTGTTCCGATTGATCGAAGGGTTGGAAGAGATGGATGAAGGGGAGATTCGCCTCCAGGGACGCCTGCAAATGGGCAGCCTGCGGCAGGAACTCGCCCCTTCGGAGCGGCCCATCCTGGAAGAGGTGCTCCACGGCCACCGGGAGATGATGGCGTTGCGTTTGGAGCGAGAAAGCCTGCATGAACAACTGGAGAGCCTCCCCGCCGACAGCGACCACCATACCGCCCTCACCCAACGCTGGGGAGAGGTGGATCATCGTCTGGAGGAGCTGGACTCCTTTTCCGCCGAAGGGCGCGCCGGGGCGATTCTCATGGGCTTGGGTTTTACCCGGGCGGAGCTTGATCGGCCTCTGAGCGCCTTTTCAGGAGGGTGGCGGATGCGGGTGGCGTTGGCCGGGCTGCTTTTTTTTGGTCCGGAGTTGCTGCTGCTGGATGAACCGACCAACCATCTGGATCTGGAATCGGTGGCCTGGCTGGAGGGCCATCTTTCCCGACTTCCCGGCACGGTGGTGATCATCTCCCATCAACGGGCTTTTTTGAATCGGGTCACCCGCATCACGGTGGAGTTGGAAGAGGGTGTTCTGACCCGCTATGCCGCCCCGTTTGATCGTTTTTTGGAGCTGAAGGCGGCAGCCATTGAGCTGACTGAAAAAAATGCCGACAAGCAGGCCCGCAAAATCGCCGAGCTGGATCGCTTCATCCGCCGTTTTCGGGCCAAGGCCACCAAAGCCCGTCAGGTGCAAAGCCGCGTCAAGGCTCGGGAGCGCATCGAACCCATAGAGCGCCACCGCTCCCCGAAGCAGGCCCCCAAAATCCGCTTGCCCAAGCCCAACCCCTGTGCCCGGGAGACTTTGACCGCTCACGATCTGGCAAAATCATTCAACGGGGCTCTCGTGTTCAAAAACGCCTCTGTCGAGATGCAACGGGGGGATAAGGTGGGGCTGTTGGGGCCTAATGGTGCGGGAAAATCGACCTTACTGAAGCTCCTGGCCAGCGCACTGACCCCGGATACCGGCACCATCACCCTGGGTGACCGGGTGAAGAGCGCCCTTTTTACCCAGCACGCCATGGATAGCTTGAATCTCAACCACACGGTGCTTGCTTCAGCCACCGAGACTGCCCGCCCCAACACCAAGGAAACCGATATTCGCACGCTGCTGGGGGGGTTTCTCTTTTCCGGGGATGCGGTTTTCAAGGAGATCCCGGTGCTTTCCGGGGGAGAAAAGGCGCGGTTGGCTTTGGCGCGGCTGTTTTTGACCGGGGCCAATCTGCTCCTGTTGGATGAGCCCACCAACCATCTGGATATGGAAGCCAGGACGGCTCTTGAAGAGGCTTTGGAAGAGTATGGCGGAACGCTGGTGTTGGTTTCCCATGACCGGGATTTACTGGAAGCGGCCTGCACCCGTTATCTGGTGGTTTCGGGGGGGCGGGTGGAAGCTTTGGATGGTTCGTTGGATGACTATCTGGAGCGGGTGACCAGCCAAAGGGGCACGGTGGGATCAGCCCGCAGCGATGGCTCGGATGTCTCCAAGCCGGACACGGGTAGCCGGGCCAAAGCCAAGGAGAACAAACGCCTCGCCGCCCAAATCCGTAACAAGCTCCACCAGGAGACCAAACGCTTGCGGCAAAAGGCGGATAAGATGGAAGGTCGCATCCAGGAGTTGGAAGAAAAAAAAGAGAACATCGACACCCGCCTCACCGACCCGGGCCTCTATGAGGAGTCCCAAAAGTCGCACCTGACGGAGCTTCTCGATCAAAACCGAATCGTCGCCCAGGAGTTGGAGCAAACCATGAACGATTGGGAAGGGGCTTCCATGGAGATCGAAGAAAAAGAGGAAGCTGCCCGGAAGGCGCTGGAAGGGTTGGAGGGGTGAATCCGCGGTTATCAGGAGGTGGATTTCACAGCTGGATAGATCGAAAGTTCCCGACGGTGACGCCCAGCCAGCCAGAGGAGGGTTTTTTCAAAATGTTGGAAGGAGCGGGAGTTGGATCGCAACCGCTCCCAATCCAATCCGGCCAATAATCGAGTCTGATCCCGGGTTGGTTTGTAGCGCTTACTGGACCCCATCAAACCACTCAACTGCTCCTTGGCTCCCCGGATCTCCTCCATATCCTTTTCGACATCAAACGATTCCAATTGCCAACGATAATCCGGGAATTGCTCGGCAAGAGTCGGCAGGGAAAAAAGAAACAGGGTTTCAAACTCCCGGTGGAAAAAAACGATCCCGACCGGTTTTTCTTCTGGCCGGTGCATCCGCTGGATACGCTGAGAAAACGCCCGGACCACCTCCAAAGGGCAGGCGTCGTCACAATCCACCACCAGCAACACCGAATCTCCATCCCGCCTGGTACAGGCATAGTGAACAAATTTTTCCAGCTCCCCTTCCCGCTCCAGCTTGGGGATATCCCCTACCTTGATGGGATTTCTGGCCGGATGGATCCCTTTGATACCAAGCTGGTTCAAGGTGAGAGGAATGAGCTTACCCACCGCCTCCTTATCCCCCTCCCCCTCCACCAGGAGCACCGGCTTGTGGAAGGGCCTGCTCATTCGCTGTAGAGCCCTTCCCGGCTCATCAACTCCCCAAGTGAAAACAACCGGTTCCGAACCGCATCCACCTGGGCTTGATTGATGGGACCAACCTTCGTCACCCCATCCACCATCTCCACGGCATGAATATGCTCTGGATCAAAATGATCCACCAGATCCGGGCTGTGGGTGGTGACGATAATCTGGGTCTGGTCGCTCACCTCTTTGATGGCATCGGCAATTACCGCCAACACGCCTGGATGAACGGTTTGCTCCGGCTCTTCCAGGGCTATCGTTCCAGTTTTCTCCGGCTGATAAAGAGCGGTCAGCAGCCCCAATACCCGAAGTGTGCCATCCGAGAGTTGAGAAACCTGGAAATCATGCCCCTTGCCATCACTCTCCCTAACTCGGAAAACGGGTACCATCATCCCACCAAGACTCTGAATCCGAATAGCCTCCAAGCTGGGCATGATACGTTGTAGAGCAGATATGATCTCCTGCTTCGCTTCCTTCCCACTATCCAGCTTGGGCATCATTTTGAAGATGGAAGTCAAATTGCTTCCATCGGAGTTCAACTGCTTGTCATTGGAAGGGTTTTGAGGTGCTCGGAGGGTATTTGGGAAAATTGAATAAGTATCACAACGAACCAAACTACCATGAAGCGCAGAAAATGGACCAACATGCAAATTGAAAAACAAATCGCTCTTATCTCTAAGAATGTATCTATCCGTTATTTCGCTATTGGAAGACTTTATTGTTCCTTTTTTATCACGAAAAAATTCAACAAAACCATCACAAGGAAATTCATAATCAAGCTCAAATCCCACAGATTGTGCCAATAAAAAACCTTCTTCTTTGATAACCGAGTAATCACCTTTAAAGGATCCTAGAGAAAATTTAAGCCCACCTTGAAGAAAATCATTTTTAACATGCACTTCAAAGGAAACTTGCTTCGCCCCCCGGGGAGTCCACTGCCGAATAGTATCAATCCCATGCCGATCTGAAACAGCCCGATCCAGCCCAAAACGCAGCGCATCCCGAACAAATTTCAGGGCGTCCACCACGTTGCTTTTGCCGGAGCCGTTGGGGCCCACCAAAATATTGATGGGTCCGAGTTTCAGATCCAGATGCTCAATGCTTTTATAGTGTTTGATGATGAGGCGGGTAATCATGAAAATCCGCTCCTGACAGCAAGATGAAACAGGACATGGGGAAACATTGCCCCAAAATCAGGAGGGTTGGCAAGCTGAGAAGATAACTTTATCCGTACCGAAGAGAAAAACCGCTAATCCAACAACTCCAACACCATCTGCGGTTGCAGGTTGGCTTGGGCCAATATCGCTACCCCCGCTTGTTGCAAGATCGCATTGCGCGCCAGCCCCGTAGTCTCCTCGGCGATGTCGGCGTCGATGATTCGGGAGCGGGCCATGTCGGTGTTGTCGGAAATGTTTTCCAGGTTGGATATAATCGACTCAAAGCGGTTTTGCGCCGCACCCAACGTCGCCCGGATCGAAGTCACCGAATCCAAAGCGTTATCCACCAAGCCAATCGCCGTGGAAGCCGAACCCGTGGTGGAAACGTTGACCTTTTCACCACCCGTGGAAAAACCCAAAGCACTCGCACCCGCATCATCAATGGAGATGGTGATGGTCTGACCCGCGTTCGCCCCCACATGGAAGGTCTTTCCGGTAAAAGTGCCGCTGAGGAGTACCGTGTCGTTAAACTCGGTATATTCGGCAATCCGGTCGATCTCCGAAACCAAGTCCGCCACCTGAACCTGCAAATCATAGCGGTCGTTGTCGGTGAGGGTCGAAGTGCTCGCCTGCACCGCCATATCGCGGATATCCTGAAGGGCGGCAGTGGTCTCTTCCAAGGCGTCGTCGGCAATCTGAGCCAGAGAAAGCCCATCATTGGCGTTGGCGACCGCTTGGTTCAAGCCACGAATCTGTGCTGTCAGGCGGGTGCTGACCGAAAGTTCGGCAGCTCCATCCTTGGCGCCGTTGATTCTGAGACCGGAAGAAAGGCGTTCGAAATTAACGTTGAGGGCGCTGGTAGACGAGCGCAGATAGCGCTGCACCAGCAACGATGCAGAGTTGCTGTTGATCGAGAGAGCCATGTCAAAGTCTCCAACTTATACGTCAGGGAGTGGGTTGCCCCATACCTCGTCAGGATGACGGGGGAGCGTGTGCCTTTTCGGCTTTATACTCCTCTGATCATCCCAATTTAGTGGACACAAAGCCCACTGTCAAGCAGCTGTAGAGGTTCGCACTCCACCTCTTCATATTCTCTTCGGCTGGTCAGCGCGTTTGGTTGAATGAAAAATTTGGGCAGGGTGAAAAAAAATGACAAGGAAGGATGAAGGGTGTGGTCACCTTGGCAGCTTGTAAATTGAAAAAGGGAAAATCACAAAGATAAAAAAGGAAAAATCAAAAGATAAAATCAAAAGATAAAATCAAAAGAAAAACCGTGGGGGCTCGCCCCCACACCCCCAGGGGGTTGTAAAGCAAAATCAAAAGATAAAATCAAAAAATTGAAAACAAAATCAAAGGATTGAAAGCAAAATCAAGATCAAAGGAAAAACCTTGGAGGGAAAGAATTCCCCCCAATCCCCCCATCTTTTTTTTTAATAGTTTAAATTCAAAAGACTAAAAAAAACATCACCCTTCAGCCTCCTTCAATGCACTCTCCACATCATCACGGTAAAAAAGATACGCCGCCAACCCCGGCAACGACGCCAACACCACACTAATCCGATAAACGAAAAAAATAGTGCCATACGCCGCACCACTCACAACCGGCTCCACCCAACGACATACCTGATCAAATGCCGCCTCCCCAACCCCAATCCCACCCGGACTCACAGGCAACACATTCGCCAACCACGTCCAAGGCGTAACAAACGCATACCCCAAAGGCGAAACCCCATCAATCCCCACCAAAATCGCCAACACCACCAAACTCAAAATCCCCAAAATCTGCATCAATAACGACACCCCAAACACCCCAACCAAACGCCAACCACCCCGCCGATATAAAACAATCGCCTCCTCCACACGACGCAAAATCCCCACCCGACCAAATAATTCCCGAAGCCTCTCACTCCGACGCCACACCAAATGAATCACCACCACCCCCAACGGCGCGCCAACCACCAACACCACCGCCACCAAACCCAATAACTGCAACGGACGATTGGCCAACACCTCCCCAGGGTTCAAAACCATCACAACAACACACAAAACAAACAACGTATAAAGCCCAACCAAACGATCCACAAAAATGGAAATCACCGCCGCCGAACGCCTATCCGGTGCCGCCCGCACCCCATAAGCAATCCGCAAAGCATCCCCCCCCACCCCACCACCCGGCAGAAAAGAATTAAAAAACAATCCGATAAACGTAATCTGAATGGTCTTGAAAAAAGGCAGACATATCCCCTGACACTCCAACAACAAGCGCCAACGATAAGCCGCCACCACAATCACCCCCAAATTAAACACCACCACCCCAGCAAACAGCCAAGGATGAATACCAGTAGCCAAAAGCATCCCCGGATCCAACTTCCCCCGCTGCACCAACCAAGTCACAATACCAACAGCAACAGCCAACTTAAGGCCAAACCAAAATCCAGCGCGTGCGCGCTTGCCCCCAGCAGAAAAATTTTCCTGGGGGTCGGATGGAACCTCTGGCTTATCCACGAGAGATTGGCCTGGACAGGGCTTCAGGCTATTGCAGGGTTTTCAGGTAGGAAATCAAATCCTGACGATTTTCCGCACTGGTGACGCCATCGAAGGAAATAGGATGGTCGGAATCCTTTTTGGCCATGCGGGTGTCAGGTATGAACTGGCTGGGGTCAGTGATGAAGGCTTCCAGATTTTTGTCATCCCAGACGAAAGGATCCATCTCGACCATTTTGGTGAAAGCCGGGCTGTAGGCAAATCCGGTGATGCCCGCAGGACGATTATAAATCCCCCAGAGGAACGGCCCCTTTTCATGGATCTGCTCAACGGTCAGATCGTGACACACCTCGCAGTTGTTTTCTGCAAGCCGCTTGCCGATGGCCACATCCCCCGAAAACCAACGCATCCCAGCCACCAACAGCAGGGTAACGCCCAGAATGGACATGATGGTGATAAATATCTTGACCGTATTCACAGGATGGCGGGCCTTTTTTAATCGGAAGGACTGGGGACGTTTTTCACCCTACGATTAACGTGAAAAATCAACAGAAAGTCAAGCTCAAAGTAACCCCTTCCCAACGCTCTGACAGCGGCCTCCACAGATCCTGGACAACAGTTTGAAGCAAAGCACGATCAAAAAATCGCCCTGGGGGAGGAATAACGCCCTCAAACCAAAGCCGCCAAGCCCTTTTTTCCAAATCCGCTCACCCTGGGAAATCAAGCCTCAATCCCGGTCACGATCTGGCAGGGTAATGCGTTTGCTGATGCCGCGTTTTTTGGGTGCGGTGGGTGTGGTCAGTTCTGGCGGCATGGTTTGGGCAGTGGGCGGCGGGGGTGCTGGGGTTTGGGGCATGGGGGGATGATGGTTTGGAGTCTGGTGTGAGTTTGGCAGTTGTTGTGGGGGATGTGGGGGTTGTTGTTGTGTTGGTGGCCAGGGGGGTTGAGCGGGTGTTGGGGATCCTCCGCCGAACCAGCCTGCGATTTTGCTGAACAGGGATGAAATGCCTCGCCACAAGCGGGGTAGCAGCCAGATGAGAAACAGCAGAAAAACGAACAGTCCGATTAAAAACAGCACGGGGTGTTGCAGCGCTGCCCACAAGCCGCCGATAACTGCCAAATCTTCGGCAAAGGAGGCGGTCCAGTTGGAGAAGGGTTCCGGGGAGGTGTTGATCATCACCCGGCTGCCTGCTTTGGTGACGTGGCTGGTGGTTGCCAGTGTACCCCCGACGATACCGGCTGCGATGACCCCGGCTTGGGAGACATCTCCCACGGCTCCGGCGGCCATCACCACGCCTGCGGGAATTCGCACGAAGGTGTGCAGGGTATCCCAGGCGGTATCGACTCCCGGGGTTTTATCGGCGAAGAATTCCACTGCATACATTAATCCGGCAGCTCCGATGACCAGGGGATTGCCCAGCACTTCCAGGTCTGGGGGCAGGACCATGTTATCGGTCATGCTCATAAATCCCAGGGTAAGCATGGTGGCGTAGAGGTTGATGCCACTGGCCCATCCTACTCCCATGGCGAGTGCTATGGCGGTAATAAGCTCTTGATAGGCTTCCAATTCCCAGCTCCCGGGTCAAATGATATGGTTTTGACTCTAACTATTAAAAAAAAAGATGGGGGCTTGGGGGAATTCTTTCCCCCAAAGGTTTTTCCTTTGATCTTATCCTTTGATCTTATCCTTTGATCTTATCCTTTGATCTTATGATCTTATCCTTTGATCTTATCCTTTGATCTTATGATCTTATCCTTTGATCTTATCCTTTGATCTTATAATCTTATCCTTTGATCTTATCCTTTGATTTTGCTTTACAACCCCCTGGGGGTGTGGGGGCTTGCCCCCACGGTCTTGTCTTTGATCTTAGTCGTTCTATCTATATTCTTAGTCATTCCAAATAAAAATGGCACATCAGGCTTGATTGATGCGGTTCGCGTTGCTCACCACATCCTACGCAAATTTCCTCCCGGAAATGCCATATCGGGGTAAAGCGTGCGTGCCATTCTAAAGTTGGAATGACGATATCCTTTGGCCTTGTTTTTGGTCTTGGATCTTTCCCCTCGAAGCGTCAAACGCATGAAATATAACGCTTTCAGCCCCCCTCTTAGACACCCAATGACATCAGATCCGTTCGCCCCCCACGGATGTCTCCGAGCTTTCCCCATCGTCATTATTATCATCTTCGGAGAGGGATGAGGGGATACCGATGCGTCCGACTTTGTCGAAGGGGATGGATCCGGCCAGGGGCAGGTCGATATCCACGTCGCCGTAGATATTATAATCCAGGTAGGTTTTACGATCCTTGATGATTTTGGCAATGCGGCTGATGGTGCTGAAAAGATCGGTGGTCACCTCGACGCTCAGGCGAATTTCGCCATAGGAGGGAACGGTAAAGGGTTCGGAGCGGATGCCTTTGGCGATGGGCTCGTCATCAAGATCAAGTTGAAACTTCATGGCGCTCACAGGCAGGGGCACGGCGTTGGGGTTTTCCACCAGGAGCTTTAGCCGATAGCGCTGCTCAAAAAAATTGGCTTTGACGATATTGAGTCCTGCCAGAGAGATCTCCGGGGGATCCAGCACCTTGGGCGCTGTGGCACAACCGGCCAACATCAACGAAAGAAGCACCACCAACCATTTTTTAATCCCCATCATCCGCCTCCAAGATTCCAAACACCCGGCCCCGTTTAGCCATCTGTTCTGCTTACCATTGATTCTCCATCCATTCAACCGCCTGCCAGTTGCTTGAGAAAGGTTTCCAGGGCATCTCCCTTCTGCAACGCTTCGGATTCAGCCAGGAGGGGTATTGATTGCCCCCCATGCGAGGGGGATTGGTTCTGTACCAACATGGCAAAGAGCCCCCTCCCCACCCAGGAAACCACTTCGCCGTTACGTTGATGGACTGCCACCTTCAAGCCACAGGAGGGGGAGCGGGCTTTGAGGATATAGCCATCCACATGGGCCAACTCTACCAGGCGTTTATTTCCCCAAGCCATGAAGCGTTCGGTATCATCCACACCCTCTTCCACGGTGACCATTCGGGGAGCGTGGGGATCTCCTTCCAGGCGGCGGGTTGGACGGGGTACCCCAAAGCCGCACTCCACCTCCGGGCAGATCGTGATCAGGGTGGCCCTGGGGAGGAGAACCTGCACCAAGGCGTGATCCAGCTGATGGCCGCCATCGTAGCGAACCGGCTCCCCCAGGAGGCAGGCACTGATACCGATGGTAATTTTTTTGTTGGAATTCACGCGCTCCGGTTTCCCATCGGGCCATATCGGTTTTGTAAGGTGTCGCACTCTCTCATGGCTTGACCAAAACTTTCAGGGCGCCTTTTTTTCCGGCTTTTTTGAAAGCGGCCAAGCCCTGATCCAAGCCATACACTTCTTCGATCAGGGAATCCACCGCCACCAGCCCTTGAGCCAAAAGACGCAAGGCCGGGGCAAAGGGGCCGCAGCGGGAGCCTGCCAGGGTAACCTCGCCCACCACCAGATCAGTGAAGGATATTTCGCTCAGAGCCCGGAAGGTGCTCTTCAAAATGATTTTTCCCCGGGGTTGCACCAGCTTTTGGGCCAGGGTCAATCCCGAAGCGCTCCCGGAACATTCCACCACCACGTCGGATGGGGGTAAATCTTCCGCTTCTTCCGCCATCAACACATCGACCCCCAAGGGGGCCAAGGTTTGGAGCTTATGGGTATGCCGCCCCACCACCTGTAGCTGGCAACCGCTCAAGCGCAGCACCCGAACAATCAATCCCCCCAGCTTGCCATCCCCAATCACCGTGACCTTATCCGAGGGCCGCAGATGGATGCGATCCAATATTTCCAGGGCGGCGGCCAGGGGCTCCACAAAGACCGCCTGCTCATCCCTCACCCCAGAAGGAACACGGTGGAGATTTTCTACCGGCATCACGCAATAGTCCGCCAACGCCCCATCCCAACCATGAATCCCCAGCACCCGCCGTTGGGCACAGTGCCCCCCCTCTCCTTTCAGACAGGTGTCACACCTCCCACAGCCGTGGTTGATTTCCCCCACTACCCGGCTGCCCACCAGATCGCTGGCACCATCGGCAACGGCTTCCACCACGCCGATAAATTCATGACCCAACACCCCCCGAAACCCTTTATACCCTCCCACCAACTCCTGATCAGTGCGGCAGATACCGGCCAGGATCACTCTAATAAGCGCCTCCCCCCCGGCAGGTTGGGGTTTTGGGGCATCCTCCCGCAAGGCCAACCCCCCTTTTTCATCCACCACCAGCGCCCGCATTCCTCTTCTCCCAGCCAAAAACCTGTACGACCATCATCGAAACCCGACCATTTGTGCGACTGATCCAAGGCACCAATCAAACGTCATGACCAAATATCTGACGATCTGTCAGATTTCCGACCGGGTCATCATCGACAAAATAATGCCCATCCGGCAAAAAATACCCCCATAGAAAAAACCATCTCTTCCAGCCCACCGGGAATGATTCGAAATTTTTCTTTTTATTTCATTGTCTTATAAAAACCAATTACGATCAATTTTGAAGTTGGCCCACCCCTTGCAGTAAACCAGACAACTCACATATTGCGGTCATCCCTGGTATGCTTTCCATGAAAAACACGAAGACAGGGACATCTTTGAAAACTGGTTCTGGCAAAGACGTAGCGGGATTTCCCGGAGTATGAGAGAGAAACTACCTTCCAGAGCCCCCGTCCCTGACTAAAGTGGACGGGGGTCTGCTAGGGTAACCCGATCAAGCTGATACCCCTTCGAACCATTCCGATCGATCCATTCAGAAACTCCCCCGGATTCACACTTCCGACTTATAAAATTTGAACGATCTGCCAATCCGCCCACTGTTATTCAGCTGGAGCTGCCGATTCGTTTCATACGCTCTGGAAGATGAGTGATCCCAAGGGAGAAAAATGTTCCCGACTCTGTTCCCTGATCATCCAAAACCGCCACATCTCCACCATTGAGCCACTTATCCGACCCCATTCATCTTTTACCAACCACTCCCCCCGGGGTGTAATCCACCGGCCACGCCCATTGGGACAGCTTTTCAGGGGGGGTATGAAAACGATCCCCCACTTTGATTTTTTTCAGGATATCCTCCCCATCGTTACTGTAAATTTCCTCGACCACCAACACCCCCCCCGGGACCGCAATAGAGAGCCATCGGGAATTTTTCCGAAAAACGATACCGCCCTGAAAAGGATGAAATCCCCCCTCCCCACCGCTCAGCATGGCCTTTTTCAGGCGCACCGGCTCCTCTTCCAAATAAGTACCGGCCCCCGGATGGGGATCGTCGAAGGCACAGATAAACCGCTCGATCATCTCCCCCGACCACGACCAATCGAGCCAAGCGTGGGTGGGGGTGTGGAGCCGGGGCCACTGGCTGGCGAGATAGTCGGGCTGGGGATGGGGGGTAAAAGAGAGCGACTTTTTGAGGAGATGTTTGAGAATTTCCGTCACCAGACGAAAATCCCATGTTTCCTGGAGGGCCTGATAATCCTGAGGGGTTCGGCAGCTGGGGGGGAAGAGAAATTCCTGAAATGCCACCACCTCCCCCATATCCATCTCCCTGCCCATATGCCCTTCCATCCGTTGCAGGAGGGAAAGGCCAAACCGATCCCCGGCCAAAATCCGCCAGGAAAAGCCCCCACCCCCCCGATCCCTGGGCAGACGCGTGCCGTGGAGGTTGAAAAGGCGATCATCAAAACGTTGGGCAATGGTTTGCCGATCCAGGGTCCAGGGCGCCCAGATCGACAGGGCAAAAGTATCGTGCATAGAACCGATGGCTTGATCTGCCAACGCCCCGTCCAGGCTCTCCAAAACAACAAAATCAACGTCAAGCTTCCCAAGCGCTTCCACCAGGGTTTGCCCTTCAGCCACCGGGGATTGGGCATGCCGGGGAGCGGTTATCACCTGCACCTCAAAGCCCACCTCCAGACCCCAACGGGCAAGCCTTAACACCATCCCACCTCCACCCAGGAGAAGCAGGCGCTTACAGGGGGGCAAACTCAGCGTAGCCATCTTTTTTTTCCTTCAGCCAAAGAGTGCCGACAACCCCTCGACCCCAGTTTCAGGCCCTTATTCAAGCCCCAGCAGAGGCAGCAATTGATCAAGGCGCTCGACCCAATAGTCGGGTTTGGAGCGGGCCAGCTGTTGGCGGTCGTGGCAGCCGTAGGTCACCGCACAGGTCGCTATCCCCGCTTCCCGACCCATCAGGATGTCATAGTCGGTATCCCCCACGATCAGGGTTTTGCTTGCATCGATCCCGGTCTGTTCCAAAACCAACTCGACCATCCGGGGATGGGGCTTGGATGGGGCATCGTCGGCGGTGGTGAGAACTTGAAAATAGTGACCCAGATCGTGGTCGCTGAGAGATCGCAACAGCCCCTTGCGGGATTTACCGGTGGCAATGGCCATGGGCAAATCGGCCTGGTGAATCGCTTCCAGGGTTTCCCGCACCCCTGGAAAGAGAGGGGGGGTCAACTCGCCGCTTTCGACCATCTGTTTATAGTGAAACTTATAGCGCTGCACCCCCTGGGTAATGGTCTCCTCCGAGGCCCCCGGCAGCAACACACTCACCGCTTCGTGGAGGGAGAGCCCCACCACCTGGGCCACCTGGGAGTGGGGTATTGCCTCTGTATGACCCACATCCGCCAACCCCAGATTGGCCGCCCGGGCAATGGCCGCCAAGCTATCCACCAGAGTGCCGTCACAGTCAAAAATCACCAATTCACACTGTTTCATGATCGTTTTCTCCGGGAACCAGAGCGGTTTTTCCGCACTGGCATGTCACAATTACCGCTGATAGAGCAGCTGTTTTCCCTGTTGGAAAGCGCCTCCAGAACCTTTTGCAGGGGGGCATCAAGGGGGGCTTCCACCTGGATGGATGTCTTCAAAATCGGGTGAGTGAAAGAGAGCCTCCCCGCATGCAGGAAGATCCGTTTGAGCCCCAACTCCCGCAAGGAACGGTTAAAATCCCGGTCCCCATATTTGGAATCCCCGGCCAGGGGATGCTTCAACCACTGAAAGTGGACCCGGATCTGGTGGGTGCGGCCGGTATCGAGCCCCACCGCTACCAGAGAGGAGTCGGCAAAACGTTTCACCACCCGATAGCGGGTTTGGGCAGAGGAGCCTTCCTCCCCAGCCACCACCATCCGCTCTCCGGAGCGGGTGACGCCCTTGACCAGATTGAGATCAATACGCCCCTGCCCCGGCTTCAAGTGTCCTCGAATCAGGGTCAGATATTCCTTTTTGATCCGCCCCTCCCGGAACGATTCCGCCAAAGCCCGAACCGTGGGGCGATCCAGGCCGAAGAGGAGACATCCGGAGGTGCCTTTATCCAGGCGATGGACCAGCTCCGGCTGGCCTGCCCCGGATTCGTTGGCAAAAATTTCCCGCAGGCCGTCCACTACCCCCCAAGGCTGTCCGCTGCCCCCATGGACCGGCAGGCCAGCGGGTTTATTCAAAACCAATAGATGAGGATCCCGATAGATAATGCCCGCTTCAAGTTTCTGCAAAACCCCTTTGGGGAGGCCCCGGGGACGGGTATCCGGAAGAGGTTCCAGATGCACCGGAGGCAAGCGTACCTCTTCCCCGGTTTCAAGGCGACGATGACCCTTGACCCGTCCGCCGTTGACCCGCACCTGCCCGGTGCGCAAAAAACGCTGAATCGCCCCCATGGGCACGCCTGGGAGCTGCTCCCGGATAAAACGATCCAGGCGCATGCCCGCCACATCCGCCTCTACCCGGATACGCTGCACTTCCCGGCGTTCACCCTTATTTTTTTCAGTCATACGTTTTTCTCGCCATTGTTCACCATCAGGTTTTCACTCCTTGAGTCAGGGAGGCCATTTTTGTTTCCAGGGAGGAGCCATGATTGTTTGTTGGGGCTGATTATGGCTCCCATCCAAGCCAAAAACAGCCTGATTCAGCCCGTTTAGTCCATTCACCCCTCTCTTTTGGGGGCTGATTTGCCCCCGCACGATGGATTCATTTCATTTCCCGGGCGACTTTGCTTCCTCTGGCAAAATCCCGTATGATAAATGAATATCGAAATAATTTTTTAATGCTTTGTCAGGCATCACACGAAACCCAACACACATTTTTATAAACCCAATGAACCCAGCCGTTCCCAATTTTAAAGTGGCCCCCAACAGGGACGCGCCGCGAACGGCTGTCAAGACAGGAGTCAACACACCGCATGACCAAACGCATGGTTATGGACGCGACCCATCCGGAAGAAGTCCGGGTGGCGATTGTTCAGGATAATCGCCTTCTCGACCTCGATATTGAAACAGCCACCAAGGAACAGATCAAAGGTAACATATATCTGGGCCGGGTCACCCGGGTAGAACCCTCTCTCCAGGCCGCCTTTGTCGATTTCAACGGAGGTCGGCAAGGATTTCTTTCCGTATCGGATTTGCATCCCAAACTCTATCCCGTCGATGAAAAAAAAGGCCGGGACACCCCTCCCCCCCCTCCCGAACCCCTTGCCGCTGAAGAACCCACACCCTGGGATGAGGTGGAAGCGGACGAAGATGAAGAGGAAGAGGACGAAAATAACGAGCCTGGGAATGAAAACAAGGAAGAGGAAACCAAGGAAAAGCCTACTCCCTCCAAAACACCCCGCCCACCCAAATCTCAACACCGGCGGCGGCGACTACCCATCCAAAAAATTCTTTCCGCCAACCAGACCCTGCTTGTTCAGGTGGTCAAGGAAGCCCGGGGAGGCAAAGGGGCCTCTCTCACCACCAACATTTCCCTGGCCGGTCGCTATACCGTCCTGCTGCCTGAAAATCATGGTGGTGGTGGCATCTCCCGAAAAATCCAGGATCCTCAAGAGCGCAAAGAGCTGAAAAAAGTCGTCAGCTCCATGGAAGTCCCACCAGAGGTGAGCCTCATTATCCGCACCGCTGGCCTGGGCCATACCAAGCGGGACATCTCCCGGGACATGAAATATCTGCTGCGTCTGTGGCGGATGATCCAAGAAAAATCAGCCAAAATCAATGCCCCTGCCCTGATCCACGAGGAGGGAGATCTGATCATTCGCACCATTCGGGATCTCTACTCTTCCGATATGACGGAAATTCTCATCGAAGGCAAAGAGGGTTACCGTCGGGGCAAGGATTTCATGCGGCTGCTCATGCCCCGCTATGTCAAGGTGGTCCAACAATATAAAGACCCCCTGCCCCTCTTTTCCCGGTTTCAGGTAGAAAACCAGATCGAGTTGATGCACGAGCGTAACATTCAACTGCGCTCCGGCGGCTATCTGGTGATCGACATCACCGAAGCCCTGGTCACCATCGATATCAACTCCGGTCGGGCCACCCGGGAAAAAGATGTCGAAACCACCGCCTTCAAGACCAACCTCCAGGCAGTAGACGAAATTGCCCGACAGCTGCGCCTGCGGGATCTGGGCGGGCTGGTGGTGATCGATTTTATCGACATGGAGGAAAAAAAGCACAACCTGGAGGTCGAAAAACGGCTCAAGGAAGCCTTCAAGCAGGATCGAGCCAAAATCCAATTGGGCCGAATTTCCCAGTTTGGACTGTTCGAGCTTTCCCGCCAGCGGCTGAAACCCACCTTTAGTGAAACCAACCGCCAGGAGTGCCCCCGCTGTCAGGGTCTGGGCACCATCCGCTCGGTGGACTCCTCCGCCATCCACATCTTTCGCCTGATCGAAGAAGAAGCTGGCAGCGGCAAACAAGGGCAAATTTATTTCCGAACACCCCAGGATGTGGCCAATTTTCTTCTCAACCGCAAACGCAACCAGTTGGTACAGCTGGAAGAAACCTTCAAGGTTGAAATCATCATCCAGGGGGATGCAAACCTGGAGACCCCACTGTTCAAACGGGACCGCCCCAAGGGTGATGCAACCAACGGCTCCGGCGACCAAAAAAGCAATAAAGACAGAAAAGGCAACAAGGATAACCGGGGAGAAAAAGCCAACAAGGATAACCGGGGAGAAAAAGCCAACAAGGATAACCGGGGAGAAAAAGGCAGCAAGGGCAACAAGGGCAACAAAGGGGAAAAAGGCAACAAGTCCAATCGTAAAGAAAACCCTGCTCCCCAGCAGCCCGATGCCCCCGAAGAGAACAAAGAGGGCACCTCGGCGGAACAGGAAGAAAAGAGCGGTCGTAAACGCAGACGCAGGCGCAGGCGGAAAAAATCCTCTGGGGAAAGTAAGGATGGCGGCCAAAACAGCCAGTCACAATCCGATCAGGCCAATCAGCAGCCCAACCAAGAGAGCCCGTCATCGGAGCCAAACGCGCCAGAGGCCAACCAGCCCCCGGCACACCCCGGTTCCGGCCCCCAACCTGTCACACCCCTGGGAGATCCGTCCCCACCCCCCCTCCCTGTCAGCAAGGATTCTGAGCAGGCTGATGGAAAGTCGGATAGTGCTGCTCCCCCAGCTGCCAACAATGAAGCAGCTGCCCCACCTCCGAGCCCGGCTAAAACCACTGGAGTTCCCGGGCTTTATGTACTCAACACCCCGGACAAACCCGTAGCCGATGCGCCTCCCTCGGCCCCGCCTGACGATGAAGCGGCCAGCCCCGATGCGCCTCCCTCGGCCCCGCCTGACGATGAAGCGGCCAGCACCGAGGCAGAAGATACAGAAGCCAAACCCCGCACCGCCTCCCGCTCCAGACGTCGGCGTCGGCGCAAACCGGCTCGGGAGCGCACAGAGGCAGAAGCAACGGACTCTTCACAGCCATCCTCATCGGAAAATAGCGAGCAGACCTCAGGGGATTCCAGCAATAAAGAGCCCCCTCAAGAAGCGTCTCCAGAGCAGACCCCTCAAGAAGCGCCTCCAGAGCAGACCCCTCAGGTAGCTGACAAAACAACAGCCCCTCAGGAAGCGCCTCGTGAGCAGACCCCTCAGGAAGCCGCCAAGGAACAGGCCCCTCAGGTAGCACCTCGTGAGCAGGCTCCTGAAGAAGCCACCCAGACCCTGGAACAAGCCCCTCAGGTAGCTGCCAAGGAACAGGCCCCTTCTGGGAAGCCTTCCCCTGCTATTGAGATAGATGACGATCCACCACCCTTCTGATCGAAACAAAATGCTCGACAGCTTATCCAGTCACTGTTGATTCGGTGGGGGAGGAGATAAAATACCCTCCCCCACCCTGCTGAAAACCAAATCTTCCTGACCTCGCTGAATTTCCTGCCTTTCTGACCGATGATAAATTTTATAAATGGTGGCTACCGCCCATTTCCAGGCATCAAAAAAACAGATCCCTTTCAGAGTTGTCACCAAACCTGCTCCCTTGGTTGCCGCTGGAGCTATGATCAATAAAGTGATTTAAGTCAAAAAGAACTCAATCCCTGAACATTCAACTGTCCGATATCGAACTATTTCGAAAAAAACAAAGAAACTCCATGCCAAGCCAGGAAAAATAAAATATCCTTTCCAGCTTAAAGTACCACTCTCTCCATCCACCTTAGGTAAAACCTGGCTGTACACCCTCAGGATGAGTACGCCAAACAGCTGATTGCCAACATGGATCCAGATCCATTTACCGGCTGCCGGGCTTGCCTTCCATAAGCTGCCAATACCGATGGAAACCAATCCATGAACATCCTCGTCGTTGAGGACAGCATCACCCAGGGGCTCCTGCTCAAAGCCATTTTACAAAAGGCCGGGTATAGGGTCACTCTGGCCAGAGATGGTGATGAGGGGCTGCGCCTCCTCCACACCCTCTCCCTTCCGGATCTGGTCATCACCGATATCCGGATGCCGGGTATCGATGGCTATGAACTCTGCCATCGCATCAAAAGCGACCCGAAGCTCATGCAAATCCCGGTGATGCTGCTCTCGGGACTGGCTGAAACAGAAGATATCCTCCTCGGCCTCGAAGCCAATGCCGACAGCTATATCATCAAACCCTTCGACGAAGAGGAAATAGTCCGCAACGTAGCCCAACTGGTGGCTGTCAACACCGAGGAACAGGCCGAAGAGAGCGCAAGCCGCCCCCCCCTGTCGGTCCAGCTCCATTCCGGGGAGCACCAGATCCGATCCAGTCGCCGACAAATTCTCAACTTTTTGCTCTCCATCTACGATAACGCCATCCGCCGTAACACCGAGCTGACCGAAATTCAGGCCCAGCTGCGGGTGATCAACGAACAGCTCTCCGAACGCACCCAGGCCCTGGAAGAGTCGGAAACCCGATTTCGCAGCTTGGTGCAGACCGCCCCGGACATCATCTACCGCATCGATAAGGAAGGCTGTTTTTCCTTTGTCAATCATGCCATCCGCAAATTGGGGTATGAACCAAGCGAACTGATCGGAGAGCATTTTTCCATCCTCATCGCCCCCCACCAGGTGGATCAGGTTTCCCGAAAAAAAGTCCTGCCGGACTACAAAAGCCGTTCCGACCCCCCCCCGGCTCCCCCCAAACTGTTTGATGAAAAACGCACCGGGTCCCGCAAGACCATGGGCCTGGAGGTGGTACTCAAGACCAAATCACCCGGCCACGAAAAAGTGGGACGCCTGGAGACGATGGATTCCAGCCAGTTGGTGGTGGAGGTCAACAGCTCCGGCATGTATCAGATTTCCACCGACACCCCCCAGGGCCAATTTATCGGTACGGTCGGGATAATCCGGGACATCACCGACCGCCAACGGGTGGCTGAAGCCCTACGCATGGCCAAGGACGAGGCGGTACTGGCCAACCAGGCCAAGTCCGACTTTCTCTCCCGCATGAGCCACGAACTGCGCACCCCCCTGAATGCCATCCTGGGTTTTGGCCAACTCCTGGAGTCAGATCCCGAAGAGCCTCTCAGCGAAAGCCAGGCCGATTCCCTGGAACACATTCTGGAAGCGGGTCGACATTTATTGGAGTTGATCAACGAAGTGCTCGATCTGGCCAAGATTGAAGCGGGCCGGGCCGAGGTCAATCCCACCCGGTTAAACCCCGCCCCTATTTTGGAAAATTGCCTCACCCTGACCCGAACCGAAGCCCAAAAAAAATTTGTCGCCCTCATCAACCGCTGTGAGTCGGAACAGCTGCCCTGGATCCAGGGAGACAAAACCCGTTTTAAACAGGTGCTGTTGAACCTCCTCTCCAACGCGGTCAAATACAATCGGGTTGGGGGGCATGTGGTGGTGAGCCACGAAGAAACCGCCTCCAGAATGTTGCAGATAACGGTCACAGACACCGGCCAAGGCATTGCCGAACATCTGCGCCCCCAGATTTTTGAGCCCTTCAGTCGCCTCAATGCCGAAAGCACCGATATCGAAGGCACCGGTATCGGCCTGACCATCACCCGAAAACTGATCAAGATGATGCACGGGGAAATCGGTTTTGACAGCGAAGAAGGGGTAGGCAGCCGCTTTTGGGTTCGCCTGCCCATGGCCGACATCAACGACCAGGAGATGGGGGAAATGGCCTCGGTGATGGATGAAAAAACCGTTCCAACACCCCTGGAACTCCCCGATGAACAGACCATTCTCTATGTCGAAGACAACCCCTCCAACGCCCGCCTGATGATGCGCATTATCCGGCGGATTCCGGGGATGACCTGTCTCCAGGCCGAAACCGCCGAAATCGGCATCGAAAAGGCCCGGGAAGCCCTTCCCCAAGCCATTATCATGGACATCAACCTGCCCGGCATGAGCGGTTACGATGCCCTGAAAGAATTGAAAAACATGGCGGAAACCAAACACATTCCAGTGATCGCCCTTTCCGCCAACGCCATGCCCCAGGATGTCGAAAACGGCCTGCGGGCAGGATTTGACAAGTATTTGGTCAAACCATTAAAAGTAAACGAAGTTTTGGACGCTCTCGGCGAAGCTCTGGACGGCCACAACGGCTAGTTCATCTCCCTTGCCACACTCCGGCTTTTTCCGGAATCCGCCTCGAAGCCATGGTGGTCCCCCATGAATGATATTCAGCAACTGCTGCTTTTAGCCACTCCCTCCCGAAAACTGGCCGTGCCCCTGCAAAACGTTGTCCGGGTTTTGCCCCTGGCAGCCTGGCAACCGGTACCGGAAACGCCGGAATGGTTTTTGGGTCTTCTCAATCTGGCGGGAGAAGGGCTGCCCATTCTGGACCTCTCCCTGCGTCTGGGGCTGGGTGAGCCTGGTTCCTATTCCATAGAAACCCCCATCGTGGTGATCGAAGCGGCAGAAAAACGGGCCGGATTGGTGTTGCAGGAGGTGCTGGGTGTGCAGAGCGTCCAGACTGGCGGCTTGCAGCGAACCGATCTCTTTGCCGAAAGCAACCAGCCATTTTTGGGGCTTTTTCAGACCCGGGAGGGGGAGCTGACCCTGGTCTTGGATCCCATCCGCATATTGGATATCGTCTTGACGGAGATGACCCCGACCGATGGGGTGGATGCCCAGCTTATCTCCCAGCTGGAGCTGGAGGCTGGCACGTGACCTGGGAGCACACCGGCAAAGGAGGACAACAAGGCCCCTCCCCCCCGGATCCGGAGTGTCGGGCCAAAGTGGTTGCCTTCATCAGTCAGCGCACCGGCATCGTCATACGCCCCCATCAGCTGGACAATCTGAACGAAACCCTGGCAGCACTCTATGAACGCTTCAACCTGGCAGATTGCCAAGCCCTGCTGAACCATTTTCAAAATCTGCCCGACACCTCCCCGGAGCTGGAATTTTTGATCAGCCGCATCACCGTTGGGGAGAGCTATTTTTTTCGGGATGAAAACCAAATCGCCTTTTTGCGGGATACCTGGCTTCCCCAGACTGTGGCGGCCAAACGGGAGGCTGGGGAGCTGAGCTTACGCATCTGGAGTGCGGGCTGCTCCAACGGGCAGGAGGTGGTCACCCTGGCCATTCTGCTCCAGGAAACCATCCCCGACCATCCCCTCTGGAAGATTCATCTTTTGGGCAGCGACATCAACACCAATTCCCTGTCCCAGGCGATGATCGGCCGCTATCCCGAGTGGTCGTTTCGGGCTACCCCGATGACCCTGCGCCAACGCTATTTTATTAGCGAAAATAACGCCTGGCGGGTAAACGAAACCATTCGATCCATGTCCCAGTTCGCCTACCTCAATCTGGTAGACGACACTTTTCCGTCGGTATTGAGCCAGACCAACGGCCTGGATCTGATTTTATGCCGCAATGTTTTTATCTATTTTGATCCTGAAACCGTTCGCCGGGTGTTGGCCAAATTTGTCGACTGTCTGGTTCCCGGGGGATATCTCATTTTGGGAGCTTCGGATCTGGTGCTGGATCAAGTGCCCGGTTGTGAAGCCCGGCTCCATGGGGATCATCTCTACTTCCGAAAGCTGACCGAAGCCGAATCCTCCCCCCCGGCCCAACCCAGCTGGCAAGAGATATCCAGCCCCCGATCCTCCCCGGGATGGAAAGGTAAATCCCCTCCCACCTCGACCACGGCACTGAAAGAGAGTTGGCCCCCATCAGCCAAGCCCGGCAAGAGATCATCAGCCCAGCCCCTCCCCCCCGCCTCAAAGGTTGGGATTTTCACAGCCACCCAGGCCCCATCCACTCCGGACACGCCAGCCCTGCTCGATCCTTCCACAACCAGGGGCACAGCCTCCACCAGGCAACAGCTCATCACCCGGTTGGCCCGGGAAGAGTGGCAAGAGGCCCTGGCCGAACTGGAGCAGCTTGCAGAGGGTGAAAAACAACACCCGCTCATGGGGCAGTTTCAGGCCAAAATCATGGCCAACCTGGGTCAGATGGATCAAGCGCTGGAACTCTGCCAAACCGCCATCGCCGCTGACCCCACGGACAAACACATCTATCTGATTCAGGGTCAGGCTTTTCTGGAAGCGGGCCGTTTTGGGGAAGCGGAAAAAAGCCTGCGCCGGGGTATTTTTCTCGACCGGGGCTTTGTGGAGTGTCACTTTCATCTGGGAATGCACCTGATTCAATCCAAACGCCGTCAGGCAGGCATCAAAGCGCTCAAAAATGCCGCCCGGGCCATACAGAGTGGCCATCCCGACTGGCAGGTTCACAACGCCCGGGCCATCTCCTATTCCCAGTTGGCAAGTGTGTTGCAGAAAGAACTATCGGTTTACGACCCATGACCCCACCCTGATTGACCATGGCTGATGGGGCTATTTTTGACTGAATCACCTCTCACCGGTGAAAATTCCACCCACGGGATGGGGGAGCAGCGACCTTGTGAATTGTGGGTTGGGGAAACCATGGCTTGAAAAAACCATCCCCTGGTGAAACCGTTTGATGATCGGATACAAAGATGAATCACACTTCTGATTCCAGAGAGACCGTTCACAAAAACGATCCCACCACCCGCCTGCCTGCCTCCAAGCGGGATCGGGAAGTTCTTCAGCAGCGGGCCAAAGCCCTGGCCGGAGGGGATCTTCCCAAGCAGGAGAGAGCCCAAGGGGAGCTGTTTTTATTGGTTCGACTGGGCCCCCGGGAACACTACGGCATTCCCTATCGATTTACCGATGAGATCATCTCTCCTGTGGGGTTGGCGGCAGTCCCATGTAGCCCGGGTTTTATCGCCGGGGTGATCAACCGCCGAGGGGAGTTGCTGACGGTGGTGGAGCTGAAACATTTTTTTGGCCAAGATCATTTGGAAATGGGACCCCAGGCTCGCATCGTGGTCGTTCATGCGGGGGAGATCACCGCTGGGGTGCTGGTGGATGAGGTGATCGGCAACGACCGTTATCTTGCTGGCCAGCTCACTCCCCCCCTCAACCCCAACGGCGGGGCGGGCAAAGGAGTGGTAGAGGGCATCCACAAGGGACGCATCGCCATTCTGGATCTGGAGCCCCTCTTTGCCAGCCAAACCCTCGCCGTTCGCCACGAAAAGGGAAAGTGACCCACCATGCAGCCCGAAACAATCTTCCCCCCCAAGCCTGAAACAGAGCCCCTGCCGGAGAGTGGCCGCATCGAGACCACCCAGGCCCAAGATATCGTCTCCGGGATGGCCATCGAAAAACGTTGGGGCTATCTACAGCTTTCCCAGGGGGATGCCCGCCTGCTTCAGGAGATGCATCCTTTGATGGTGCGCCACGCTGAAGGGGTTGTGGAAGAGTTTTACAACCATGTGGCACAATTTCCGGAACTGGTCACCATCATCGGCCAAACCGGCATCGCCACCGAAGCCCTGAAAGCCACCCAACGGGACTATCTGCTGGGACTTTTCAGTGGCGACTATGGGGCGGACTATGTGGCCAAGCGTTATAAAATCGGTCTGGTCCACTACCGTATCGGGCTCGACCCCAGCTGGTATATCGGCGGCTACAGCATCTATTTTCAGCTGCTGCTCCCCCTGATTGTCAAACGCTATCGCTTTCGCCCCTTCCGCCGTCGTCGCAGCCTCATCGCCTTGAACCGCCTCTTGGCCCTGGACATGCAGCTGGCCATGGAGGCCTATATCCAGAGCCTGGTGAAAAACCTGAAACGCGAAAGCCTCTCCCGGGAGGCCATCGAGGGGCAAGTGAAGGTTTTGGGGGGGCTCATCGAAGGGGTTTCCCGGGGGGATCTGCGGGCACGCTTCGACGTGGTGGCCAGCCAAGGGGATATGTCCCAGCTGGGAGAGTGGCTCAACACCATGATCGGCAACCTGGGCAGGATGGCCCTGAACATTCGGAATACCGGTCAGGAGATGGCCGCTGCCCTTAAAGGGGTTCGCAATGCAGCCAAGACCCAATCCGCCGGGGCCTCCCGACAAGCTGCCGCCATTCACGAAACCATCGCCACCCTGGAAGAGATTAAAAACACCTCCCGGCAAAATCTCGAAAAAGCCCAGGGGTTGGGCGGGATGGCCGATCACACCCAGGCAGAAGGGGAACGGGGTTTGGTGGCCATGGAGGAGTCTGTGGCAGCGGTTCGGGAGATCCGTCAACGCATGGAAAATATTTCCGAAGCGATCCAAGCCCTCTCCCATCGCACCCAACGCATCAGCGAAATCACCGCTGCCGTGGACAACCTGGCCCAGCAATCCAAAATGGTCGCCCTGAACGCCTCCATCGAAGCGGCCAAAGCCGGAGAAGCGGGCAAAGGGTTCGCAGTCGTCGCAGATGAAGTCAAAAATCTGGCCGAACAGTCCCATCAATTTACCAGCCAGGTCCACCGCATTCTGGAAGAGATCCGCCACTCCACCAACCAAGCCGTGGTGGCCAGCGAAGAGGGAGGCAAGGGGGTGGATCGAGGGCTTGCCATGATGGAAGAGACCGGAGCTTTGGTGGAAAATCTTTCCCAGGTGATCCGGGAGACCGCCATGGCCAGCCAACAGATCGGTGCGGCGGTACGTCAGGAGTTTACCGGCATCGACCAGATCTCCATCGCCATGACCGAAATCAACCGGGTGACCGAAGAGTTTGTGGCTGCGGCCCGGGAGATGGACCGAACCACCGATGTCATGACGCAACATGTGCGTAAGCTGGAAACGACTGTTTCCGCTTACAAGGTTTAATCATTTTCAACGATCCAATTTGATTGCGATCAAATCGTCCGGCTTCATCCATGGAGCTGATCGATCCCCATCCAATGAATCGCGTGGCTCACTGCCCACAAGGTGCAACACAAGATGAAAACCATCGGCAATCTCGGAATCCGAACCAAACTCGCTCTCATGCTGACCCTGCCGGTCTTAAGCCTTCTTTATTATGCAGGCTCCGGCTATCAGCAGCAAAAAAGCCTGATGTCGGAATTGGAACGCCTGGACCGGCTCTCGGTCTTTTCGGTTCAGGTGGGGGTGTTTGTCCACGAAATGCAAAAAGAGCGGGGCCGCACATCCCTCTATCTGGCTGCTCAGGGTAAAAAATATGCCACTCCCCTGGCCGACCAGCGCCAAGCCACCGATGATAAAAAAGCCCCCCTTGCAGCCTCCCTGGGCACCTTTTTGGGGCAACTGGACGGGGATGACCTGGAGGGAGTGGGCCGCACCATCCATAACCAACTGGATGGACTCAAACAGCTGCGAGATCGAGTAGACCAGGTGGCCATTCCCGCCCGGGAGGCCCTCTCCTACTATACCACCACCAATGCCCGCCTGCTGGATCTGGTGGAAAAGGTCTCCAGCTCCATCACCCGGGCCGGTGTCGGCAATCATCTGATCAGCTATCTCATGCTGCTCAGAGGAAAAGATCTTCTGGGGCTGGAGCGGGCCGAAACCGGCAAGGTGCTCCATATGGGTGAAGCCACCCGGCAGGATGCGGTCCGCCTGACGGAACTGAACGCCTCCAAGAAGATCTATCTCAATCTTTATCTAAGCCATGCCGACACCACGAGCCGGGAATTTTATACCACGGTCATGGCTGCCGACTGTGTCACCCAGGTGGAGGAGATTCAAACAAACCTGCTGGGTGACCACACAGCTGCCTTCCCCAAAGCCACCGCTTCCCAATGGTTTGATCTCATCACCTGCAAAATCGATCACCTGAAACAGGTGGAAGATCAGCTGGTGTCGGACATCAAAAGCCATATCAGCGATTTGATGGCCTCAACCCGGTATAATTTCATGTTCTTCATCGCCTTGAATATCGGCGCCATCGGACTCACCCTGATCCTGGTGCTGACCATCGCCCATCACATCACCTCCCAAACCGGACAGCTGGTACGCACCATGGGACGCTTTGCCGAAGGGGCGTTGAGCGAACGCATGGGAGGGGCCTTTCGGGATGAGATCGGTCGCATTGGGCTGTCGTTCAACAAGATGGCCAATCGGATCGAGATCAACACCGAAGAGGAAAAAAAACGCGCCCTGGAAGATCGGGAAGAGGCCCGGCGTTTTCGGGAACGGGTGGATCTGTTGCGCCAAACCATCGCTCGGGTCGCGACGGGTGACCTCAGCCAACGCACCCCGGCCCAGGGGGATGACGAACTCTCCCAGCTGGGGCAAAATCTGAACGCCATGATCGAAAGCCTGGCCCAGATGGCCCGCCAGACCGAAGAGGTCACCCAGGCGCTGGCCACCACCCTGGAAGAGGTCCAAGGCTCGGCCCGGGCGCAATCTTCCGGCGCCTCGGAGCAGGCCGCAGCGGTCAACGAAACCACCACCACCCTGGAGGAGATCCGCGCCACCTCCACCCAGACCCTGGAAAAGGCCCAAACCCTGGGCCGCATGGCTGATCGCACCCGCACCGAAGGCGAACAGGGCCATCTGGCGGTAGAGGAGAGTCTGGCCTCCATGCGGGAAATTCGCGCCAAGGTGGAGGTAATCGCCCAAAACATTCTCGACCTTTCAGAGCAGACCCTGCGCATCGGCGAAATCACCTCCTCGGTCAACAACCTGGCCCAGCAATCCAAAATGCTCGCCTTGAACGCCGCCATCGAAGCAGCCAAAGCGGGAGAGGCGGGCAAGGGATTTGGGGTGGTGGCTGAAGAGGTCAAAAATCTGGCCGAGCAATCCCAGCAGTTTACCACCCAGGTGCACCGGATTTTGGAAGAGATCCGCCACGCCACCGACAAGGCGGTGATGGCTACTGAAGAGGGCTCCAAGGAGGTGGATCAGGGGGTGATCCGCATGGAGCAGACCGGCACCTCGGTGCGCAGCTTGTCGGAGGTGATTCGGGAGACCGCCATGGCTGGCCAGCAGATCGTCGCAGCGGTGCGCCAGGAGGCCACCGGCATCGACCAGATCTCTACCGCCATGACCGAAATCAACAAGGTGACCCAACAGTTTGTCTCGGCGACCCAGCAGGCGGTGCAGGCGACCACTGATCTGGGCAACCTGTCCGGCAAGCTCAAGGAATCCATCCGCTTCTATAAGGTATAGGTCATGTTCAAAGACCTGGACCCCGCCTTGAAGGAAGAGCTGATCAGCGTCTTCCGGATGGAACTGGGCCAACAGATAGATGCCATTGCCGATTGTCTGATGAAGCTTGAAAGAGAGCTTCCGGACCCGGATCGCAAAAAGCTTCTGGAAGATATTTTTCGGGCAGCTCATAACGTCAAAGGGGCTTCCCGGGGAATTGGCCTGGAGCAGGTTGCTGATCTGGCCCACCGTCTGGAGTCCCTCTTCACGGTACTCAAGCGGGCCTCGCTGGCCCCTTCAGGAGAGATGGCTGATCTGATATTGGAAACCCTCGACTTTATGAAGGAGACCTTTGAGGGATTTGTTCTGGGACAGGAGGCCTCAGCCGGTAAAGTCCAGGCGTTGGGGGATCGGATCCACGGCTTGACCCAGTCGATCCAACCGGGTGGCAAGCCTCTCCCAGCGACCACGCGATCCACCCCTGCCCTGCCCCCCGAGCTGATGGCTACCCCGGCACCGGTCAGTGGCTCCAAACCCAAAGGTGTTGGAGCACCCCAAGCTGATGGATTGGCACCCTCCCAGGACTCGGCACCCGACCGCAAAGTTCAGAAGACTCTCTCCCCTTCACCCCCTCGTTCGTTGCCAGACCCCCCTGAAACGCAACCTGAAACCAAAACCGATTCACCCCCCATGGGCATTCGTCGGCAAAAGCCCCCGATGGCCATGGAGAGGCCCACCAGGGAGGAAGCCCCACTCCCCAAGCCATCCCAGCCATCCCAAAGCCAAGAGCCCACTGTAACTGTAAAGCCCCCCAAGCCCCAACCACCCAAGCCGGAAACGATTCCAGCCACCGAAGAGAAAAGCCCCCCGCCCGCCTCAACCCAGGCTGACACGACCAAGGAGCGTCGCAAATCGAGTCAAGGGGAGGTGTTGCAGGTACCGGTAGAGCGCATGGAACGACTGGGGGCCTGGGCGGAAGAGTTGCATGTAAGCCTGGTGGATATGGAACTCCATGGCCGGGCGACCCGCTCGATTCTGGATCTTTCTGAAAATTTGGGACGCGCCATCGAATCCGGTGGGACGCCATCGGTCAAAACCCTCGACATTCTGGGAGAGCTGCGCCGCGCTTCAGCCCATCTCCAGCAGGATTTGCTCGCCACCACCCGGCAGTTGCAAGTGCTCACCCACTCCATGCAGCACGACATCCGCCAGCTGCGTCTGGTGCGGGTGGCGACCCTCACCCGTCCTCTGGTGCGCTCGGTTCGGGATCTGGCCCGGGAGTTGAAGAAAAAAGTCGCCTTTACCATCAGCGGTGATGACAACGAAATCGACCGCTCCATTCTGGGCCGCATCCGCAGCCCCCTGACCCACCTCCTCAACAACGCCCTGGATCACGGTCTGGAACCCCCGGACCAAAGGTTGGCCGCAGGCAAGCCGGAAGAGGGACGCCTCACCATTGACATCACCCGGGAAGGGAGTCGAATCCTCATCCGGATTCAGGATGATGGCAGAGGACTCGACCCGGAGTGGATCGCCCGACAGGCTGTCAAGAAGGGGCTCCTCACCCGGGAGGAGGTTGAGCGGCTGGACCGACAAAAAATTTTGGAGTTGGTTTTTCGTCCGGGGTTTTCCAGCCGGGAGATCGTCACGGCCATTTCGGGGCGGGGGGTTGGGCTCGATGTGGTGCGCTCCAACATGCACGCCATCAATGGCCGGGCCACCCTCCTGAGTAAAAAAGGTCAGGGCACCACCATCACCCTGGAGCTGCCCCTCACCCTGGCTACGGAGCGGGGACTGCTGGTCCACACCGGGGGACAGCTGTTCGCCATCCCCACCCTCTCGGTGGAACGCATTATCGAGTTGACCCCTGAGCGGATTGTGCGGGTGGAAAACAACGATGCCATCCTTCTCGACGACCATCCCGTCCCCCTGGCCGCCCTTTCTGATATTTTAAGATTAAAAAAATCGACACAACCCCCTACCAATCCTGACAAAACCATCAAAGTGGTGGTGGTGGCCCAGGAGTGGCATATGGCAGCACTCATCGTTGATGAAGTGGAAGGGGAGCGGGAAATCGTCGTCAAAAAACTCCAACCCCCCCTCCATCGGGTGGAAAACGTCTCCGGGGGAGCGGTGACCGGTACCGGCCAGGTGGTGATTGTCCTCGACCCCCGGGATCTGGTGGAGTCAGCCCCACGCCTCAAAAACGATATGAGCTGGACCCCCAAAGAGTCGGAAACCGCTGAAAAGCCAATCCCCCATATCCTGGTGGTGGACGACTCCATCACCACCCGCACTCTGGAAAAATCGATTCTGCAAAATGCCGGCTACCAGGTAAGCGTGGCGACCGATGGTGAAGAGGCGTGGGAAATTCTCAAAACCCGCTCCTTCGACCTGGTGGTCACCGATGTCGAGATGCCCATCACCAATGGTATTGTCCTCACCGGACGCATCAAGCAGAGCGACACCCACCAGGAGACCCCGGTGATTATCGTCTCCTCACTGGGACGGGACGAAGACAAGGAGCGGGGCATCGAGGTGGGAGCGGATGCCTATATCGTCAAAAACCAGTTCGAAACCCGGGCGCTGCTGGAGGTGGTGGAACAGCTGCTATTATATTGAACCAGAGAGTAAAGTCCCCCTGTATATCAATAAAACCTTCTCCCCTCCCAGACACCCTTTCCCCTGAAAACGGGCAAGATGGATACCCGGGATGGTGGACATGGTGTGCCCCAAAGAGCGATTGTAATCCAACGGGGATAAGATAAAATCCATCAAAATTGCCAAGACGACACCCATCAACAATCGAAACAATATCCATCAAGGTTTAATATGACTTTCATCAAAAAGACAGATTTCCCAATCCGCTCATGATTCGCATTTTGATCGTTGAGGATTCCCAGGTGGTGGCTCTGCTGCTCAAGGCGCTCCTTGAGCAGGAAGTGGATATAACGGTGGTGGGACACGCCAAAAATGGCCAGGAAGCGGTGGAGATGGTCAAAACCCTGCGCCCCGACCTGATCACCCTGGACATCCGTATGCCGATCATGGATGGCTTCGAGGCGACCCGGCTGATCATGTCCACCCGCCCCACCCCCATCGTGGTGGTCTCTTCCAGCGTTGATGACGAAGAACTCAGCATCACCTTCCGGGCCATTGAGGAGGGGGCGCTGGCGGTGATTGAAAAACCCCGGGGGATGCACCATCCCGATTTTAACGCCATTCGCAGCCATCTCATCGACACCATCCGGGCGATGTCCGAGATCAAGCTCGTGCGCCGTTATCTCCACCGTCGGCCAACCTCTCCCACACCTCCCGCCATCACGCCGCCACATGTGGCTCCCCATCCGTTTGCCCCCCCCATCAGCGGATTTTTTAAAATGGTCGCCCTGGCCTGTTCCACCGGAGGCCCCCAGGCGCTGCACCACATTTTTTCCAATCTGCCGGGGGATTTGCCCTTTCCGGTTTTGGTGGTACAGCACATTTCTCCAGGATTTGTCGGAGGGCTCTGTTCCTGGTTGGATGGCGCTTCCCAACTTCGGGTCAAACTGGCCGAAGAGGGGGAGGTTCCCCTTCCCGGCACGGTCCTGATCGCCCCGGACAGCTACCACATGGTCTTGAAACGGGATCTTTCCGGCCTCTCCATCGCGCTCAACGCCACCCCACCGGTCAACGGCTTCCGTCCCTCGGCAAGCCCTCTTTTTCGATCCTTGGCCGAACATCTCCCGGGTCAAAGCGTCGGTGGTATTCTCACCGGCATGGGCCACGATGGGGCCGAAGGGCTCCTCGCCATGCACCGGGCGGGATGCCACACCTTCGCTGAAGATGAAAAAAGTGCCATTGTCTATGGCATGCCCGCTGAAGCCCTGGCCATCGGTGCGACTAAGACCGCTCTCCCTCTGGAGAGCATCGCTTCCCACCTGGAGTCCTTGATCAAATGACCCACGCCAAGCCCCCCGACAACCCCATGGCCGAACAGCTCCCTGACCTTCTGGAAGCCATGAAGAGGGAGTGCCGGGAACGGATGAAACGGGCGGAGGAAGCCCTTGCTCTGTGCCCAGCGGAACTCTCCGTTGAAACCTGCTGCAACCGCGTACATCAGGAGTTTGACAGCCTCCACGGCGCTGCCCGGGCTGCCAATCTCCAGGGCGTTGAAGGATTTTCCCGCCTGGTGGCCCAGGTGGCCCGAAATACCCGCAAGCGTGGGGAGCAATCGGATCTTGATCCACACATTCGTGACCTTCTTGAAGCCGCCATACAACTCACCAGCCGCTGTTTTGAGGGGGCTGATCCCGGTTCCATAGAAGAACAAAAGGATGTGCGCCACCTGACCCACCGTATGAAAAGCCTGCTGGCCCCCCTGTGAAATCAGGGTGTGGTCGAAAAAAATTCCCGCAAATTCCGGGATGACCCCAATCTCTCTTTCCCTTTCGCGCCATTTTCAACAACCCCTCTGATATCCCTCCTAAAAAGGCCATTGACCACCTTGGCCCAAGGTACCTCTGACCCCCTTTTCTCCCCCCTCTTTCGGCATCGCTCTCCACTTCAACCCTTGACCCCCCAGCCACTTTGGCGGAAAAAAGTTCCTATCAAATCAATTTTTTTAAAAAAACAGGCCACCACATGTCCCATATCAATACCCTTCTGATTACCGATTCATCCATGATCAACCGCATCATCCAATCGGCTCTGGAAGAGCGTTTCCAGAGTACGGTCCTTGATTCCAGTGCGGAGGGCTTTATTGAGGCGATTGCGGCCCAAAAGCCGGACCTGGTTTTTTTACGGACCCAGCTTAAGGAAGCCAACGGACTGGAGGTGTGCGACCGCATTAAAAACCACCCGGATCTTACGGATACCAGGGTGGTGTTTCTCTCCACCGACGCCAAGGTTCGGGAACAGGCCATTCACCACCGGGCCGACCGCTTTTTGACCATCCCCTTTGTACCCAAAGCGGTCAAACAGGTGAGCGGTGCGCTCTATCCGCCTCAAAAAACAGTCCTGTTTGTGGATGACAACGACCTGCCCCATAAGATTATCGTCCCCCCCCTGCAGGAAGAGGGTTTCCGGGTGATCGAAGCGTGGGATGGGCGGGAAGCCCTGGACATGGTGGATGAAAACCAGGTGGACCTGATTCTTTCAGACATGGAAATGCCCGCCATGAACGGCATCCAGCTCTGTCAATCCATCCGCAAATCCCTGGCCCAGGATATTCCCTTCGTACTCCTGACTTCCAACGCCGGAGAGCAGCACATCCAGGAAGCGATGGAGATGGGGGTGGATGAATATTTGACCAAGCCCATTGTCGTGCCGGAAATCATCTCCCGGATCAAACGCCTGACCGAAATTGACAAACATCGAGGCCGACCTGAACGCATTCTGGTGGTGGAAGACAATGCCGAGGACCGGGGGGCTGTTGCCAAGCCTCTCAGAGCCCAGGGATTTGATGTGGAAGAGGCTGAAAATGGCTTGGTCGCCTTCGGCCTGCTCAATGCCAGGCCCTTCAGCCTGGTGGTCACCGCCTTCACCATGCCCCACATGGATGGTTTGGAGCTGGCTCTCAAAATCCGCAAGCATCCAAGCCCCAACCTGCGCAAACTCCCCATCATTTTTGCCACCAAGCGCAACACCCAGGCCGATATGGTGCAGGTAAAATCGGTGGGTATTCAATCGTTCCTGGCCAAGCCTTTCTCTGGTGACCGGATTGCCGCCGAGGTAGAGCGGGTGCTCTCGGAAGAGCGCCTGGAATCAAGCCGCAATGAGATGCGCCACTACTGGACCGAAGATGTCATTCGCCAGGTGGAAAGCGCTGATGCCCTGAGCCAAGTGGTGGCTGAAGATCAATTCCGCACCATTCTCTACTGTACGATTCACAACTTTCCAGCCCTGTGTGAAGAGACCACCTCCGAGGAGCAGGTGACCCTGCTCAATCATTTTCTGGATGCCTGTAGCGATGTCCTCGACCAACACGACATCATCATTCAAGCCACTTGTGCGGGGGATTCGTTGATGGGTTCTGCTGGTCGTCAGGAGACCGGAGCCTTAAGGGCGGTACAGGCCGGCTTGGCCATCTTGGCCAAGCAAGCGGAACTCAGCAAATATGCCGGTCGTGAAGTCACCTTGCGGGTGGGTGTCCACTCCGGACATGTGGTGGCCGGACATCTGGGCGGTAAACGCCATGGGCGCAGCTTGGCGCTGATCGGCAAAAACATGGAGATCGCCCGCTGTGTGGCCCGGGCTGATTCTGGCAAAGGACTCTCCATCAGCCACAAAACCCTGGAGATGATCCGGGACAAGGTTGGGGTGGGAGCCTCCCAAAGCGTGCCGATTGCGAGCCTCAATCAAGCCATCGACATTCATCAGGTGACCGGCCTAAAATAAAATTATCCAGCCTTTTTCCGGACAGATGGAATCCTTCCCGTGCCTTTATGGTTAGGATTCGGAAACCACCAACAGGCCGACTGAAACGACAAACCGGGGAAGGGGGAGAGTTTCATGGTCATTCTGGAACTGCTGGAACAAATCCCATTTTTCTGGGATATGACCGAAGAGGAAAAAAAGCTCATTCTGAAAGATGACAGCTTTTTTTCCGTGTATCAGCCCGGTGATTATATCATCAAGGAAGGGCCGGAAGAGACCTACCCCCTCTATGTGATGGTCACCGGGGATGTCAAAGTCACCAAAAACTGCGCTGAGGGGGAAAAGGAGCTGATACAGCTCACCGCTGGAGCCGTGATTGGTGAGATGTCCTTTCTGGTCTCCCGCCCCCGGGCCACCAACGTCATAGCGATCAACCAGGTAACGGTTTTTCGTATCGACGACAAAACCCTGGTCAAAATGCCCTGTGACACCCAGATCAAAATCAAAGACAAACTGATAGAAATCCTGATCAAGCGTCTGGATGACATGAACACCAACCAGGCCCGAGCGGATATGGCCAACCAGGTGCTCACCAAGGCGTTGCGGGAGGCCCAATCCGGCCCATAGATCAGCCCTTCTCAATGGAAGTGGTGGGCAACAGACCGAGCGATAGCAAAAACAAGCCCGCAGACCATCCAGCCAATCAGCAGATGTTCCTGAAAAGCCATCTTTAACTCTTTATTTTCCCGTCATTTCCCCGGTTTCAGTTGACATTTCTCCTCAGTACGAAGACCATGCTTCGTTTCTTCGAGCGATGGAGAGGCCGTTTTCCAAAGCCTCCTTTCGAACGACAGGTCAGCCATTTGAAAACACCTCTTTATTCGATCGATCCGCCAACTGTTTCAAGGCTGGCGTTGGACGCCTTTAGCGATATGTCAAAGTAGACATTTCAGGTTGGAAGCGACCATCTGGCGTAAAGAGTAAAACGGTTTACGTCCAAAGGGGGACGGAAAGAAAGATGGAAAACACCAAGCGCACCATCACAGTGGGGTTGATCGGCAATCCCAACTGCGGTAAATCGACACTTTTCAACAAACTCGCCAAAGCCAATGCCAACATCGGCAACTATCCCCGGGTGACGGTGGATATTCAGGAGGCGGTTTTTGAATATAAAGGCCACACCATCCAACTTTTGGACCTGCCGGGAATCTACTCCCTCACCTCCAAATCTCCGGAAGAGCGCTTGGCCCGAGAATTTCTCCATTCTGAAAAAGCGGATGTCCTGATCAACATTCTCGATGCGGGCAACATGGAGCGCTCCCTCTTTTTTACCACCCAACTTTTGGAAATGGGGCAAGCCACGGTCTACGCTCTGAATATGATCGACGAAGCCCATAAAAAGGGCATCCGGCTGGCTACTGATCAGATTTCCAGCATGTTGGGCGGCCCGGTGGTAGAGACCTCCGCACGCAATGGTGAAGGGCTGGAAGCCTTGATGGATGCGGTTATTGCCCGCCCCCATCATGACGAAATCCAACCGGTGGATATCACCTATGACAGCCATCTGGAGAGTTCGGTCACCAATGTGCAACAGCTGATCGCCGAACTCCACCCGGACGAGATGGACAGCCATCAAACCCGATGGCTGGCGATCAAACTCCTGGAGGGGGACGATGAATTTTTGGAGCGCCAGGAAGCGGACCACACGGTACTCATCGAAATGGTCCGCCGGGAGCGGTTCGATCTACAGCGCTCCCATGGCGATGAGTGCGAAACCATGTTCGCCTATGCCCGATACGGCTTTATCAACGGCCTCCTTTCCGAAACCCGTACCACGGTGGAAGATCCGGCCAAGCGCATGGAGTGGACCCGGCAGGTGGATCATTTCCTGCTGCATCAATTTTTGGGACTGCCCCTCTTTCTGTTTTTGATGTGGCTGATGTTCGAAACCACCTTCACCATGGGTAACTTTCCTGCGGGATGGATCGACTCCGGTGTGCAGTGGTTTTCCAGCGGGGTAAGCGCCATCCTGCCTGCGGGGCTGGTGCACGATCTCCTGGTAGAGGGGGTGATTGCCGGTGTGGGAGCAGTGATTGTTTTCCTACCCTATATCCTGATTCTCTTTTTCTTTTTAGCCCTCTTCAACGAAACCGGCTATATGGCTCGGGCCTCCTTTTTGCTGGACCGGGTGATGCATATCTTCGGACTCCACGGCAAGGCGTTCATTCCCCTGGTGATGGGGTTCGGCTGCAATGTGCCTGCTGTCATGGCGACCCGCACCATCGAAAGCCCCCGCTCCCGGCTGATCACCATTCTGATCAACCCCTTCATGTCCTGCTCCCAGCGGCTGCCGGCCTTTATTCTTCTGGCGGGCGCCTTTTTTACAGATCGCCAGGGACTGGTCATCTTTTCCATGTATATCATCTCCATCGTGGTGGCCATGGGGGCATCGGTGTTTCTGAGCCGGTTTGTGATTCACGGCGGCAAGGAATCCTTCGTCATGGAGCTTCCCCCCTATCGGCTCCCCACCTGGGAATCGATTCTCTTCCACATTTGGGAAAAAGCCTACGATTTTGTCCGCATGGTGGGAGGGGTGATCGTGGCGGGTTCCATCATCATCTGGTTCCTACAGGCCTTTCCCCAGGAGATTCCCTTCGGCACCGACTATGAAGGGCAGATTGCCAGCCTTTCCTCCCAGCAGACCACCCCTGAGACCGCTGAAACCATCAGCCAGCTTAAGCGGCAGCGTCATCAGGAGCGGCTGGAAAAAAGCTATCTGGGGGTGTTGGGCCAATCCATCAGCCCGGTTTTTGAGCCTTTGGGGTTTGACTGGAAGGATGCCGTCGCCATCGTCACCGGTATTTTTGCCAAGGAGGTGGTGGTGGCCAGCTATGCCGTGCTTTATGCCCAGGATGAAGGCAGCCATGGAGAGGGCTCCGACTCCCTCCGGGAGGAAATCTCCCATGCCATGGCCCCTCTCACTGCGTTTGCCCTGATGGTTTTTCTCCTGCTCTACTCCCCTTGCCTCTCGACCATCGCGGCCATTCAGCGGGAGACGAAAAGCTGGGGGTGGGCTGGATTTTCGGTGGTGTTTTCGTTGAGCATCGCCTGGGTACTGGCTTTTGGCATCGTCTCTTTAGGGGGGTATGTGGCATAAGGTCAGCGATGTGAGGAACCCCACTCTCCCCACCTTCGAGGGGTGGGAAAAGTGGATGTTTTCAGACAAAAAAGGCGTCACCCTGGTCTTGGCAAACAGCCTGGGGGACGCTTTTTTTGTTCCACCAGCTGCCTCCCCACAGCGGGAAAAAACGGACCCCCCATAAACCTAAATCCGGCAGTTGGGCGTACGCACATGCCCCAGCCTCTTGATCCACCAAGCCAATCGGGAGAAAGTCTTGTGACCAATCAGGTGACGGCGATTTCTCCCAATTCACTATGCGAACCAATATCCTGCACCAGCCGCACAGGCCCAACTGCCGGATTTAGGATAAAGGGACTCCCCCTCCACGGCACCCCCCTCCTCCACCGGAACGATCTGGGCGCTCAGATAGGTGGCAAGATCCGCCAAATCCTGCTCGCTCAGATTGAACAACCAAAGACAAAAAAATCATCCCCATGACTTTCAAATCAACTCATACTAATTCTGGCTCAAACGATGAGCTTAAGGCCATTGTTTGATCTTCATTCAAAACCGAAAAATCTGCCACAGAGAACACAGAGGCCACAGAGGATAATCATGAAAAACAGCTGAATATTCCGAACACTACCTGGAACGCGTTTTGGCTCGATTTTGGTTTTCTCTGTGTTCTCCGTGTCCTCTGTGGCTAAACGTTTGTTTTGTTCGACTCACCTTCTGAACCGGAATTAGTATGGGCTTTTCTTGAAGGCCATCACGATCTCCCTGGATCCCCGCTTTCGCGGGGATGACGAGTCAGGGAATCGTGTCCAATTTTCAGAGAGAACTGCAATATATGAATCACCCCCCTTCAGGGGTCATCCAACAAAAAAAAGGGTGGGCACCGTAGATAGCGTGCCCACCCTTTTTTTGATTGATTCAGCCGTTGGATTGAAACGAATCGTCTAGAACTTTTCAAACTCGTCGTCAGATCCACCACCGCCCAAATCCAGGCTCACGCCACCACCACCTCCGCCGCTATGATCCGGAAGGGCTTTGGCTGGTGCACGCCTGGGAGCAGCAGCCTGAGGAGCTGGGGCTCTCCGGGGTTGCCCACCACCCTGCTGGGGCATGCCGGCCAAAGTGTTGCCATCCAACTTGAAGAAGCTGATAGCGTCACTCAACATATCGGCCTGGGAAGAGAGTTCCTCAGCCGTTGCGGCCATCTCTTCGGAGGCGCCGGCATTTTGCTGAATCACCTGATCCAGCTGGGAGATGGCCTGGTTGATCTGGGCCACACCGGTATTCTGCTCGGAGCTGGCAGCGGAAATTTCCTGAACCAGCTCGGCGGTCTTGCGAATATCGGGTACCAGCTTATCGATAATCGTCCCGGCCCGCTCCGCCACCTGCACGCTGGAGGTGGAGAGTTGTCCGATCTCACCGGCAGCCGTCTGACTCCGCTCAGCCAGCTTGCGAACCTCAGCCGCCACCACCGCAAATCCCTTGCCGTGCTCACCAGCCCGGGCAGCCTCAATGGCGGCGTTGAGCGCCAGCAGGTTGGTCTGCCGGGCGATCTCCTCGATGATGCCGATTTTGCTGGCGATCTCCTTCATGGCGGTGACCGCTTCATTCACCGCGTTACCCCCCTCCTGGGCATCGTTGGCGGCGCTGGAGGCGATCTTTTCAGTGGTTTGGGCGTTGTCGGTATTTTGCTGAATATTGGAACCCATCTCCTCCATGGCCGAGGAGGTCTCCTCGATGGAGGCCGCCTGCTCGGTGGCCCCCTGGGAGAGCTGTTGGGCGCTGTCGGAGAGTTCGTTGCTGCCCCCCGACACCTGACCGGAAGCGACGGAAATTTGCGATACCACCTCCCGCAGCTTTTGACCCAGGAGCCCCAGATCGTTGGTCAGCTGACCCAGTTCATCCTGATCTTCTGAAGCACAGGTAATACCGAGATCACCGTCGGCTAACTTACTCAGATTGCCGGAACAGCCAGTAATGTTATTGGCCAGAGTGTTGGCGATCATCACAGCCACTAACACAACGATACCGGCAACAATCAAAGCGGCGATGGTCAGAGCCAGTATCAAAGCATTGATGGGCTGTTCCACCTCTGCCAGGTCGATCTCAGCCAGAAGCGCCCAGGTGATACCGCCCACCGTGAGGGGTGTATAGGCGGAAAGCACCGGGTTGCCGTTATAGTCATCGATCACCTTGGCATCCACCTGTCCGGAAAGCGCCTCCGTAGCCCCTTGGGTATCCACCCCGTTGCTGGCGACGCTACCGGCGAAGGAGGCTGCAACCGTATGGCCCTGGGGATCCAGGAAGGAGTCGGAGCGCATCAGCTTGTCCGGTCCCACCAGATAGGTCTCACCGGATTCACCCATGCCAACCCGCATCTGCATGATGGAATTGATCGCCTCCAGGGGTAGCTGCAAGGCCACGATCAGCTCTACCTTGCCGTTATGGACCACCGGTTGCGCAACGAAAGCCGCCGGAGTGCCGTTGCTGGGAGCGTAGGGAGCAAAGTCAGCCATGCCGAAACGCTTGGTTTGCAGCACACTGCGGGTCAGTTCACCCAGGTTGGAGCTGGCATATTTGCCATCCACCATATTGGTCTGATAGTCCGCCTCCCGGGTGGCGGTATAGAAGACATAGCCGTTGGGATTCATCAGGAAAACGTCATAGTAGCCGTACATTTCCTGATACTTCTTGAAAAATTCGTTGCCCTGATCATCCACCGGGCTGAAAGCCTCAGCCACGTCGATTTCCGCCAGCATTGCCCAGCGCACCCCCAGAAAATCTATGGGAGCATAGGCCGAAAGCACCGGGTTGTCGTTATAATCAAGGATCACTTTCGCACCCTGCTTGCCACTGAGAGCAAGCCTGGCTGACTCCGTATCCACCTTACCCTTGACGGGATCGGCGAAACTGGCGGCCACGGTGTGATATTTGGGATCCAGGAAGGAGTCGGAACGCATCAGCTTGTCGGGACCGATGAGGTAGGTCTCACCCGATTTACCTAGACCTGTGCGTTCACCCATGATGGCGTTGATGCGGTCGATGGGCATTTGGAAAACCAACACACCGTGGCGTTTGCCTGCATGATCGAAGATAGGAGCCGCGATAAAGCTGGCAGGAGCACCGGCGCTGGGGGCGTAGGGAGAAAAATCGGTGAAAGCGACATAACCGGGCCGAAAATTGTCTGAGACCATACGGTAGATTTTAGCCAAGTCGGTATTCCGCCATTGACCGCTATTCAGGTCGGTCCCGAAATCCAGCTCCTTGTAGACCGTGTAAGCCACCTTGCCCGCTTCATTGACCAGAAAAACATCGTAGTAACCTCGATTTTCCAGCAAATTGCGGATCCAGGGGTGAAATTTGGCGTGAGCCCGATTGTAGAGGGTATCCTCCGTGTTGGCATCCAGCCGATGTTTTTGACCCGCCGGATTGGGATTTTCGGTGATATACATCCGCTGCAGCTCTGAGGTGACGCTGCTACCCAGCTGGTCCCACCCCGCCTCGAAAGCCTCCAGGCCATCAATCATCATGTGATTGCCAGCCAGGAGTTGGACATCCTCCTTGATGGAGCCCAGATAATTTTTGATCTGGGTGGTTTTGATCTGCTGTACCGCCCCCAATTTGCGGAAGGATTCCTCGCGCAGGGTGTTGACGGTCTCTACCAGCACCCCCATATCCCCTTCCCGCTCTGCAAAATATTTTTCGATCTGGCTCTTTTTTACCTCTCGCAAGGCGACCAATTGATTAAACGCAGTCTTCATCAAGGCTTCTTCAGCCCGATCACTGGAGATATAGCCCACAATGGTCAGGGGAATCAGACCAACCGTCAGAAAGAATCCGATCAGTTTCGTCCGAATTTTGATGTTACCCAACTTCAGCATGATACCTCCAGATAACCGAAATAGTGGACCGACCTCATTGACTGGAACAGAAAAAATTATTGATTACAAACAAAGAAACCAACCAATTCGTGTATATTCAAGCATGAAAGATAGAAATGTAACGGGCAGACAGGGGGGTTATCGCCAAGCGGTCCTCAGCCAAAGTGATCCTGCAAAAAGGACATATTCGGATGATGCGTCTAGAATCCCCCCCTATCAACCGAAAAAATACTGCAACATCATCCCAATAAATGCAACAAGAAAAAACATACACCCACATCGATTAAATCTTTAATAAATAGCCGTTTTCATGGCCTATAAAAAAATCTTTCTCTGGAAAGTGTAACGCCTACCTTCCCTCTTCCCTCTTCCCTCTTCCCTCTTCCCTCTTCCCTCTTCCCTCTTCCCTCTTCCCTCTTCCCTCTTCTGTCAGAAAAATCCGTCATTTTCCCAGCTTTCAAGAGTGCAACTGCTGTATATTTGCCTAACATTCCTGATAGCGACATTAAGAGAGAGTCAATCGTGAGGCCATTGTTAACCTACAAAGTCGGTGGTTCAGTCCGGGATCATCTCTTGGGGTTACCGGTTTCCGACCAGGATTGGGTGGTCGTAGGAGCGACCCCCCAGACCATGCTCGACCTGGGTTTCAGGCAGGTGGGGGCTGATTTTCCAGTTTTTCTTCATCCCCAGAGTGGGGAGGAGTATGCCTTGGCCCGTACCGAACGCAAGTCCGGCCCGGGATATCTTGGATTTACAGTCAACTTTGATCCTGGGGTGACTCTGGAAGAAGATCTTGAGCGCCGGGATCTCACCATCAATGCCCTGGCCATGGATAAAACAGGGCGCATCATCGATCCATTCGGGGGGAGAGAGGACTTAAAAAACCGAATTCTGCGCCACGTCTCCCCGGCTTTTGGGGAAGATCCGTTGCGGGTGCTGCGAGTGGCACGCTTTTTTGCTCGTTTTCATGCCCTGGGATTTCAGATCGCTCCGGACACCCTGAACCTGATGACCCAGCTGGTTGATTCCGGCGAACTCGACCATTTGACCCCGGAACGGGTCTGGATGGAAACAGTCAAAGCTTTGGCCTCCCCCCGCCCCTCCCGGTATTTCGAAACCCTCCGCATCAGCCGGGGGCTGGCGGTGATTTTTCCGGAACTGGCCGCCCTCATTGGCCAGAGCCAACCCTCAAAACACCATCCGGAAGGGGATGCCTGGGTCCATACTCTGGAGGTGCTGGACCGGGCTGCTGAATTATCCTCCCACCTGCCGGTGCGGTTCGCAAGCCTCATGCATGATCTCGGCAAGGGAGCCACCCCCAAGGATGAACTCCCTCATCACTACGGACATGATGAGGTGGGGGGCCAACTGGTGGAAAAATTTTGCCAACGGCTTCGAGCCCCCAAATCCTATCGCAAACTGGCTGTGCTGGCCGCCCGCTTTCACATCCGCTGTCACTTGGCGGAGGAGATGCAGGCCAAAAAAATCGTCAAGCTCCTGGTCGCCACCGATGCCTTCCGCCATCCGGATAGATTCCAAAATCTCCTCACCGTCTGCCAGGCCGATGCCCAGGGACGGGGCCAATCAGAAAAACAGGGCTATCCCGAAGGGGACATTTTGCTGGCTGGATTAAAGGCCTGCCAAAAGGTGGATCATCAAAAACTGCTCGCCCAAGGATTCCAGGGAGATCAATTCGCCCAGGCGCTTCACCAGGAAAGGGTACGGTTGGTCAAAACAGTCTTGGCAGAGAGAGCAGATAGCACAGAAGAATCAACGAGGCGTTACAAAAGGGAATAAAACAGGTAGGCAGATCAGGCATCCGAAGCCAGCAAGTTTACCCGGGAGGGATCAACGGCTTCGTTTTTGAATCCACTTCAGGAGCCCAACAAAAACAGGCGGAGAGAAATCCATCCCCCTGGCATCCGCCGGGCGGTCTGCACTTGATCAAAATTGAAAAATCACTTCCGGCGCCGGAAGTCGTCATCCCAAAATTCCGTTCGGTTTGGCTGTGATCTCCACGTCGGAAACCGATCCTGGATGATCATGCAGCCCCGATGGGAACTGGGAGGTTCGCTACCGTTGAGAGCATCCGGCTTCCCTGTTGCCTGAGCGAAGGGAAGAGATGTGGATGGTCTCTTTTCTGGCTGTTGCCATAATCAATGCAATCATAATGCCAAACACCAAACAATCCGACATCCCCGAATAAACCCGCCAACCCCCTGCCCTGACTCACCTTTTTCGACACCCGCCCCACCCCCCCTCACCCATTCCCTCATACGGCGGAAAACCGGGGGAAAATCCTGCCTATTGAATGAGTTAACGTTCTGCTGGGGCTATGAAAGGTTTTGGTCTCTTTGCAATCGTCTGACGGGATGACAAAAAATGGCACAAGGAGGAAAAAAGCGGTTGCAAATCGCCTTTTGGTTTCATCAAAGAAATGCCGAGGTGGGAGAGTCACAAGGGTCGCTTCAGCCCCCCCCAGGGCTGACAGAGATTCAATCCACCGACGAAAGCCACCCCTCAGCACGACGGAAGTCCGCTGGTGAGTTAAGATTGGCAAAGGGATCCCGACCGGTGGCTGAGAGGGGAAAATCCACTCGACGGTGGGGCAGATGGGTCAACCATCGCATCAGCCGCAACTGGCCTTCATCCAGAGCCCGGGTGATGGCTGGCAGCACGCTCCGGGGCCACAGCCCCACCACCGGATGGGTGCGCTGACAGCTCTCAGCCACCACCGCTGTCGGCCCCTCCCCCATCCCAGCCGAAAGCTTGGCCACCAGATCACGGGGCAGAAAGGGCAGATCCACCGAGGCTGTGACCAACCAAGCCGCATCAGTTGCCAAAAAAGCTGCCTCCATCCCTGCCAGAGGCCCCGGATAGTCGGCTCTTTTATCCGGGATCACTTCCCGAGAAAACTCCTGGAATCGCCTGGCATCGCCGTTGGCATTGATCACCAACCGATCCACCTGGGGTCCAAGGCGCTCCAAAACGTGGCTGATCAGAGGTTTGCCGCCAAAGGCAATCAAGCCCTTTTCCACCCCCATCCGCCGGGAGAGCCCACCCGCCAGAATCACGCCAACCAGCGCCTCTCCAGGTCTGTCGGAAAGAGGCTGGAACTGCTTTGTTTCCCTCATCCCACCTCCTTTCAAAAAAACGGCCACTTCCCTCTGAAGCAGCCAAATCAACCTAAAAAAAATGTGTTGAAACAGGAAACCAAATCCGCTAACAAAAATCCAAGAAATTGAGGCCCAACCAAACCATTGGCTTTCACCTCTGCGTGATGATTTCGGGAGCACACCAACGCCAGGCAATCACCGGAATCAGAACGGAGATTTCATGTTTTGGTATCATTTGAACGGGAGAAGACTCATGAAAAAACGCGCCACCGCATTGGCCATCGCCGCACTACTCGGAATGGCGGTCATGACAACGCCAACCTCCAGTGAGGCCTATTGGGGATATCCTGGCGGCTATTACGGCTACCCCGGCTATGGCTACGGCTACCCCGGCTATGGCGGTTACGGCTATCCCGGTGGCTGGGGAGGCTATCCCTACTACGGTGGCTATTATCCCTATTACGGCAGCACCTGGTGGAATCCCTTCAGCTGGTTCTGGTAAAAGCATCGCCCCGGGTCGGAACCTCCCCTCCGGCCCGGAGGCCTCTTCCAGTTACACCGGAAAACGGTCCACTAAAGCATCCAGCTCTTCAGACATCTCCATCACCGCGCTGTTTCCCGCCCGCACCGCCCGAATCAGGTCGCGCAGGTGTGCCATTGATTGATGCACCCGATTCAGATCTTCATCCGCCTCATTTCCCTTCCTCAAGGCTTGCAGGCGCTCCTGAAGGGTGTCTGCCTCCTGCTCCATCTCGACGATCAACCGCCCAAACCCCTTGGCTATTTCAGACTCATCCTCGGCATGTTCGGAAAGAACGAAAAATATTTCCCGCAGGGTTCCGCTCATCCGCCCCATGGCCGCCGCCAGAGCCTTGATCTCATCCTTTTGCGGCGGAGCTTGATCATCGGGCTCTTCACCACTGAAGAGATCGGCCAGGCGAATCAGGGTGGTCACCGGGTCTGTGATACGGCGGGTCATGAATACTGAGAATACCCCCCCCACCAAGATGGCCGTCGCTGCCAGGAAGAGTGCAAACGTCGTCCGGAACTGGGAGTTGGCCCGGGTGACCTTTTCAGCCCGAGCCATATCCGCCACCGCCTCAACCACGTGGGCCTCCACCAAGGGTTCCACCTGGTGCACCGCCCCCCGCATCAGGGAGGTCAAGCGGACAATTTGGTGATTCTGCTCCACCAGGGCCAAAAAGTCGGTTTCATAGCGCTTCAGAAGTGCCAGCAGTGCTGAACGATCATCAGAGGAGATTTTCGAAGCGGCGATATTGGCTGAAACCCGCTCCACCCCCCTCTGCACCATCCGGGCATAACGTTCATCCCCCCGAATCAGATAATCCTTTTCCCGACGGCGCAAAGAGAGAATATCCTCTTCCAGGTCGGCCACATGCGCTCCCTGTATAAAGGCTTCCAGCTCTCTCGCCTCATCCCGAAAAAGCCCTTTTCCTCCTGCAATATCCTCCCCGGCCAGAACACCATCGGCATAGCTTTGAAAATGGTTGAGATAACGCTCCATCCCCTGGCTGAGTCTGGTTTTATCCGCCGCCACAAGCCCTGAATCCTGAACTTGCCGGTTGAATTGTTGCCCCAAAGCCACTACCCGCTTCAGATAGGCCTGCTCCCGGCGCAGTCCCAGATCCTTCTCTGCCCGACGAATCTGCAACAGGGTGAGATAGAGGGCGCTGGTTTTAAATTGACCGACTTTTTCCTCTACGGCGTGGATGGTCTCTCGAAAGCGTCCCCGCAACCCCTGGTTGTGATCGAGCCCCTTGATTTCCCAGGCTTCGACGATCTGTTTGAAGGCGTTGTGGTAGACCCCCAACCGCTCCCGGATGCGTTCGGCCACCCGTTGCCCCCCGGCCCGCTCCTCGATCCCCTGCAACTGCCGGGCATCCTGAAGAGCCAAATCCACCTGCCGGGCGACACGCTCTATATATTGATGATCCTTACGGGACAAAAAATCCTTTTCGCTACGGCGGGCTTCCAGCATGTAGCGGTGGATATTCAAAGAGAGGCTTTTTTTGGTCTCATGCACCTCCATGAGATGGTCATAGCGATTGAGGGCCTCATACAGGGTGGTGTGATATTGCCACACCACCACCAAAAACATCAGCCCCGTCAGGCCAAACCCCATGCCCATGCGCTGGCCCACGGAAAGATTTCTGAAAAATCCATTTTCCCCCATCACCCACCCCTCTTATCGGTATTTCCGCGACCCGGAGGTCTATTCCCACCCCTCCAAGTCGCCATTTTTCAGGCATCCAAAACAGAGGAACCAAATGCACCGCTCCCCCATCCAAACATGGTAGAGAGAACCCGGCACGATATCATGGAAAATTATCGGGAAATACCTTATAATGGGAGATATCTGGCGTAGTATTGCCTTTATTTCAGATTATCGATAACGAACACACGGGCATGGCTGGCTGACTAAACCCGGGGAATGTTGGAGAGATCTTAAATATCCCACGCTTCCGACACCCCCGCAAATCCTTGGGTTCAAGTATATGGCTGCACCGCTTAAAACGCCCCCCCCCTCCTCCCAAAGCGGCTTCACCCTGGTGGAGCTGATCATGGTGATGGTGATCATCGGCATCATCAGCGTTTTCGCCGTGGATCGAGCCCCGGATAGCCTCCTCAATGTCGATGCCGCTGCCAGGCAGGTTGCCCAGGAGATCCGTTATACGCAATCCCTGGCCATGGCTGGCAATGCCCTGGCCTTGGGCGCAACCACCCAGGATCACTCCTTTGTCTATGTAGACTCCGACTCCTATCTCATACGTCAGGATGCTGACGGCTCCACCATAGCCAGCGATGATCTGGTAAATGTGACTTTTGACAGCCCCTTTGCCGATATCACCTTCGATGGCAAGGGAGACCCTGGTGGCACCACGACAACCATCACTGTAACCGCCGATGGCAACAGCATGGATATAGTGGTGATCAAAAATACCGGTGCGGTGATCATCCAATGAACAACATCTCACCCTTCCAACAGGTTCCGGGAACCTGCCGTATTTTTAAAGCACACCGTCAAGCGGGTTTCAGCCTGATTGAGCTGATCATCTTCATCGTCATCATCTCCATCACCATCGCCGGTGTCGTCCCCATGTTCATGGAGGCCCTCTCCAGCTCCTTTGTCCGGGAAAATATCCAAGCCCGATTTTTGGCTCAGGAAGTACTCGAAGAGATCTATGGTGATGTCAATGAAAACGGCTCTGCCGGATTTGATCGGATCAACAGCACCAACTATCCAGGGGATCTCGATCTCGATATTGGTGCCAACATCAATTTCGACCGGTTGATCACCCTGGGTGAGGGCACCCTCTCCGGAACGACCGTTACCTGCGACTATGACACCGCTCCCAGCCCAAGCTCCGACTATGGCTGTGTCACGGTAACCGTAAAAGTTGCCTCTTCCGACAGTAACACCCTGGCCATCTCCCAACGGGTATTCGTACGATGACTTGCCACCTCCCCAGGTACTCTTCTGCCCATCATTCCCAAAGGGGATTCAGTCTCATTGAGATGATCATGGTGATCGTCATCATGTCCATCCTGGCCAGCGTCGGCTCCACCATGATCAGCAACACCATGAAGTCCTATTTCATGAGCCGGGATATCGTCCCTCTCTCCAACCAGGGCCACGTCATCATGGAACGCATGGTGCGTGAACTGCAGGAAGGGCAGTGCGCTACTGTCTCCAATCCAGGAGGGGGTACGGACGACCTCCAGTTTGACGATGCCGATTCTCCAGCCAACACCATCCAGTTCAGCCAAACCGACACTGAAATCTTCATGGACAGCGATATCCTGGGCCAAAATATCCAGGCTGGCAGTCTCACTTTCAACATCGATACCAGCAAATGTTACGTTCAGCTGCGATTCGTTCTGGAGTACACCCTCTCTGATTTTGCCGGGGGTGGCACCATCGAAATTCCCTTCCAGACCGGAGTCCACATGAGAAACTGACGTGAAGAGATGACCAAAGCCTCCCGCCAGCAAGGCTCTCTACTCATCGCAGCCATCGTTATCATGGTTTTGGCGGGAACACTTGGCTTGGCGGTTTCCAAAATAGAGATGGGAACCAGCCATATCATGGTTCAGAGCGTCAAAGGGAGCGACGCCTTTGATGGCAGTGAGTCAGGCCTGAAGCTGGTAGAAAGCCTCCTGCTCCAAGCCAACTGTGATCCCTCTGCGGTGGCCGGAGGGGTGACCGTGGATCCCGTCACCACCCTGTCACTCCCCATTGATCAAAAAACCATCACCGCCCGCATCACCGATCAAACCGCCACCACACCCAATCAATATCTGATCGAATCCGTAGACATCACCACCAACAACCAACGCACCGTGGAGCGGCAACTCCTCTGCACGCCTGGCAACGGCGAAGGCAGCAACCTGGCCAATGGCGGCAATGCGCCCACCAGTTGGAGCATGAACGGCAGCAACAGCGTCAACGCCGACGGCAGCTTTACTTTTTCCCAAAACGGCACCAGTAAGTCCGATAACAATCTTCTCTCCTTTCCCAGCTATAGCGGAGAGACAATCTATCTGACCTTCGATTATGAGATCACCGGATCCCTCACCATCGAAGTGCGTTTAAAGTCCAACAGCAACGATTTTGATGAAAAACGAAGAGCCTCCCTTGAAGGCAACGGCTCACATACATTTGATTTCGGCATTCTCGACCCTGAGAATATCAAATTCGTCCAAATCAAGCTTTCAGGGGTAAGCAGCGGAGAAGAACTCAACCTCAGCGTCCCCTGCCTCGACAAAAACCCTCCTGAATCATGCACATCCACTCCAGCAAGCCTTACTCTGGGCAACTGGCGGGAACAGACGTAAAATAAAATCCACATACCGATTTCCAACGCAAATATTGAACTCCATTTCACTGTTTTGTAATAGATTGGCAACGATTTCAACAAAACAGCGACCCCCCCTGGAACACGCATTTTTCTTGCAATCCCCCATCAATAATTTTATATTGAGGGCGGAATGGCTAAATTTTTTTTACTTACGTTTTTTGCTACGTTTTTTGCGTTTTTTTGTTTTGCATCTTTTTTGTTAGGCGGCACCGTCAACCCAAACGATATCGGTCGGTTCTTATAGTGAACGGCCCGGCCTGGGATCTGCCCCAGTTGAAGGAAACAGTCATGAAACGCCAAACCCCGCAACAGGGCTCCCTCATCATCGTCGCCATCATCGTCATGGTGGTGGTGGCAACCATCGGTATCAGCATCTCCAAGATGTATGTGGGGGGTGCCAAAACCTCGGTGGAAGTGGTAGAGGGCAGCAACTCCTTCGACGCAGCGGAATCGGGGGCCCAGATCGTCATCGGTCAGCTTTTGGCCAACGACTGCGATCCCAACACCCTGAGTGGCGCTGTGGTCAACGGCGACGGCTCCGTGGATGTGACCCAAACCATATCCGGCATGGGTGAATTTACGGTCACATTTACCCCCACCCCAGCTGGTCAAACCGACATCTATACCGCCTATTCTCAAGGTATTGGTCAACGCATCACCCAGGTGGAGGTCTCCTGCGCAGGCTCCGATAGTGGGGCGCATCCCATCATGGTGGAGGATCCAGCCAACCTGACAATCCACGCCACCGTCACCATCAATGACAACACTGTCATCGATTGCGAAGCTGAAGAAGGTGGGGATGAAGAGGGCGGTGAAGAGGGCGGCAGTGGAGGTGGAGCTTCTGACGGTGGAGGGGCCTCTGAAGGGGGCGAATCAGAAGGGGGTACCAGTGGTGGTGGCTCGGCAGCTGGACTGCCCCCCCTCATGGACACCCTTTTTGTCGAACTTTTGCCTGATTTTTTCAACGCTCTGATTTCGGATGCCCGAGCGGATGATTCCGGCGGTGGCGGCAGTGAAGGGGAAGAAGAGACAACGATCTGCCACCAACCCGGCACCCCTGCAGAGCAGACGATGACGGTCAACGCCTCCGCTCTGGATGGTCATCTGGGTCATGGTGATGAGGTGGGTGAATGTTCCGAGGGTGACAGCGGTGGTGGTGGCAGTGAAGGGGAAGCCAGCGGTGGCGGTAGTAGCAGTTCCAATGCCTATATCGGTACCTGCAACATCCTGACGGAATCCGGCCCTCTGGAAGAAGAAACCATCGATTTTGACAGCCTCGGCAGCTATCCCGGCTCCGCAACGGATGGGGATGTCACCATCTCCGACTCCGATGACGGTGGGGGTAGTGGCGGTGGGGCCAGTGAAGGTGGAGAGAGTGGCGGTGGATCAGCTGTCAGCTTGTGGCCTCTCAAGAAAAATGTCCTGGCCAACCGAATCTCAACGGTTTTTGATCTCCTGATTTCGGATGCCCGAGCGGAAGAGAGCGGTGGTGGCGGCAGTGAAGGGGAAGAAGAGACAACGATCTGCCACCAACCCGGCACTCCTGCAGAGCAGACGATGACGGTCAACGCCTCCGCTCTCGATGGTCATCTGGGCCATGGTGACGAGCTGGGTGAATGTTCCGAGGGTGACAGCGGTGGTGGTGGCAGTGAAGGGGAGGAAGAAGTAGAAGAGAGCAGCAACATCCTTCCTCCTGGAGATTATGGCACGGTGACGGTTGAAGCGAATCAGACCGTCATTCTGCAACCCGGTGTCTATTACATCGAAGAGCTGATTCTGGCAGATGGTGCCATCCTGCAGATCAGCCCGAGTGGGACCGTCACCCTCCACACCCAGAGTGCCACTTTTGGTACCGATACCCTGGTCAACTCCAGTGGGGATGCGGAAGATCTTCTGATCTACACCTATCTCACCCCTGGGAGTGTCGATATCGGCGACTATTCCATCACCAAGGCGATCATCCTGGCTCCGGATAACGGCACGGATGTCACCATGGGCACCGGGGTTGAATTTACCGGAGCGGTAGCGAGCGGTGGCAGCGTCACCATTGGTGAAAACAGCGCCCTCACCTTCAACGACGACATCGCTACAGTCCTGGAAACCCTGGGCTATGCCGGTGATAGCTCTGCCGGTGGTGCCATCGAAGCAGGCTCCTGGAAAGAAACCTTCTAAAGCCAGCGATCATCACGATCATCAAAAAAAGCCCCCAGGCTACATCGGGGGCTTTTTTTGATGTTTGGGGCACTTATTCCCTCCACAACCATTAAATTTCCGAATTTCCCAAGAATGATCCCCCCGTTCGACCAATTCGTAGACCGGAAGCTGTACCTCTGTTAGTCTGTCAAGGTTTTGAAAATCGTTTTTTGGCGACTATTTTCACCTCTCCATTTTTTATTCTGAGGGCACAGGCGATGGATAAAAGACTGAAAAACCCCACCCCCTGGATTTTCGTCGTCGGCGCTCTTCTGGCCCTTTATGCCGGAGCCTGGGTCACCCCCACCTGGACCATGGAATCGGTCACCCTGGATGTTCAGAGCGATGAGAAGGGGAACCTCTATTATGTCAAGAAGGGTAAGCCCCAATATCTTCCGGACATCACAGCGGCCCACGAAGCCCGCCTCACCCCGGAAATTCTGGCTGAGCTCAACCAACAGGAAGCCGCCCCTCAGGTGATGTCGGAGGTGGTCAGCCACACCGAAATCATTGATGGGACCACCCACACCCTCTATAAACACCACATCGCCAAAAAACATTGGCGTTTTTGGTCCCTGCTCCCAGCCATCGTGGCGGTTCTCCTCTGCTTCGTCTCCCGGGAACCGGTCACCGCCCTCTTCGGGGGTATTGTGGCGGGGGCATTTCTATTGGGACGACCCGATATCACCGATGACGTTTTGGTGCCCCAACTCGCTACCACCGGAGCCGCAGGGGTATTGCTGCTCTATCTCTGGTTGCTGGGGGGATTGATGGGGGTCTGGTCACGCACCGGAGCCGCCCAGGCCTTTGCAGAGCTGATGACCCGGCGGGTGGTGCGTGGACCCCGCTCGGCGAAACTGGTCGCCTGGTTTTTGGGGGTGATTTTTTTCCAGGGAGGCACCATGAGTTCGGTGCTGGTGGGGACCACGGTCAAACCCATCGCCGACAAGGAAAACATCAGCCACGAAGAGCTTTCCTACATCGTCGACTCCACCTCCTCCCCCATCGCCTCCCAACTGGCTTTCAACGCCTGGCCCGGCTATGTGCAGGCCTTTATTTTCGTGGCTGGCGTTCCCTTTCTCCTCACCGAAGGAGACCGGATCAGCTTCTTTTTTGCCAGTGTCCCCTTCTGTTTTTACGCCATATTTGCCGTTTTAAGCACCTTCCTGCTCTCCATCGACAAACTCCCCTTCATGTCCAGGCAGATGCGTGAGGCGGTCACTCGAGCCCGCACCACAGGCGAGTTGGACGGCCCCGATGCCAGCCCCTTGAGTGCCAAGGAGCTGCAATTCAGTAATATTCCAGAGGGTTATTCCCCTCACGTTGCTGAATTTTTCATCCCCCTTTTAACCTTGATCGGCATTGCCATCGGCACCTTCATCGCCTTTGGCTCCCCCCAGGTGAGGTGGGCCTTTGGGGCCGCACTCCTGATCGCCCTGTTGATGGCGCTTTTCAGGGGAATGAGCCTCCACGATGTGATGGGGGGGGTTTCCGAAGGAATGAAAGGGGTGTTGCTGGGTTCGGTAATTTTGCTGCTGGCCATCACCATCGGCGGCATCAGCAAAGAGGCCGGGGGGGCGATCTATCTGGTGGAGCTGTTGGGGGATCGGATTCCCTATTGGCTGCTGCCGGTCATTTTGCAGGTACTCACCATCATCATCGCCTTTTCCACCGGCACCAGCTGGGGGACTTATGCCGTTGCATTCCCCTTGGCCATGCCTCTGGCCTGGGCAGTGGCCCAATCTGCTGGGCTCGAACACCCCCAGCTCTTCATGACCATCTGCTTTGCGGCGGTGATGGATGGCTCGGTCTATGGGGATCAATGCTCCCCCATCTCGGATACCACGGTATTGAGTTCCATGTGTACCGGCTGTGACCTGATGGATCACGTCAAAACCCAGATCCCCAACGCCTCCATAGCGGCAGGCTTGGCAGCCATCTGCTGGACGGCGACAGCTTTTTTCTTCACTTGATTATCAGGACAGAAAAAGGTCTCAACAAACACCATCAAAATCCATAGATATGGTGCTCCCATTTATTCGAAGTGATTTTTTTGAGAGCTTCTGATGGTTCCTCAACTTGAGGAGATGCCCCACTGTGGTTTACGATAAGTGACGCAACTTTTGGTGCCAACGTCTTAAATGCAACATAATCAGGATGTTCAGAAGAATCCCATTTGAGTGGCTTCCTGTCTCGAATGGATTGCCGTAATTGTTGGTAAAGTTGCCGAAACTTTCCAAGTACTTCAATATCTGAATTCGTCAGGCTTCGCTCACAAGCAATGCGCACCAGGGTTGATTCAAGGCGCCCTTCGGACTCACAAATCCGAGTCAATAAATCGCATCTGGATAATTCCGGAAGCTCACTTGGGCCAACATCACGAATCAAATAGTTCCAAAGCTTCCAGATAGCGAAAAACTCACCGTAAAGCAGATGAAAATCACGAGCCGTGGTTAAATCGTTTTCTTTCTGCTTTTGACGGATATTCCAGGAAACTGTCAGACCCTGACCAACGCCCCATGCCAATAGAAGAAGAACGAAGGAGGAGATAAACCTCAAGACCTCCTTCTGAAAAATAACATCAAACGAATCCCAAAGTGCCTCCATTTCTTCCCTCACCAACGATAATTTCTGTTTGGCTACGAATCATGTCCGACAGGCAAAACCTTACCCCACCACCCGAAAGGTAACCCCCCCCTTACCCGCCAAGCGCCGCCAATTTTCCAGAAAAGCGGTCAAAATAAGGGTGGTCCCCACCATTTCGGTCACCTCTTCCACACTGCGCATCAGGTGGCGCACCTCCTTTGACTTCATCGACAGGGCCTTCATCAACACCTTGTAATCCTTGGTTCCTTCCAGCACGTCCAGAGCCACTGCACCGGCATAACAGAACAGGCCTGCGGCAAACAGCACCCACACATCCCGACCTTTCAGCTCCCGCCAGAAAAAAACCGTCATAAAGAGCCCAAATCCAATAAAAAAAGGCAAAACCACTATCTGCCAATAATAGCTGGGCCAAGCATCGATAGCCTGAACAAACAGACTTTTTTCACGGGCATCCTTGGCTAGATCCTCGGCAAATGAGCCCAACCGCTCATGAATCATGGCGGTATCGTCGATCCCGGAAAAAACAAAAAAAAGCGCCACCAACAACCACCCCAAAGCCAATCGCCCCCGCCCCTCGTGGGAGCGATACAGGGCAGCCGCAGCCGCCACCAACCCCACCACCACGAACTGAATGCTGGAAAACCAGGTGGGCAGGTTGGTCTCCTTGGTGATGTCCAATAATCTGCGGATATGTCTGGAATCGATGATGTCGTTAAAATAGATCAGACAGTCCACCCCAAAAAAAACAATCTCCACCAGCAACAAAAAATAAAGAATCCGGGTGACCGGAATCTTTACCTCCAGGTCACCTCCGCCTGATGCCGCCAGGTTTGGTTCCCTCAAGGGTTTTGATTCAGGAATATCAGGAGGGCTCATAGCGGGACAGAACTTCCAACAGTCGGCTTTTTTTGACTGGCTTGGTCAGGTGCAGATCACAACCGGCGTCCAAAATTTGCGTAGTGACCTCTTTGAGGGCGTGGGCGGTCAGGGCAATGATTGGGGTGGGGGGCTTGTCGTTCTCCTCCTCCCAGGCCCGCATGCGCCGAGTGGCTTCATAGCCGTCCATCACCGGCATTTGAATATCCATCAAGACCATGTCGTAGACCCCTGAAGTAAATTTATCCACCGCTACCTGACCATTTTCAGCCACCTCGATCTGGTAGTGGTTTTTTTTCAGGTAGGCCTGTATCAACAGAACATTGTCATCAGCGTCCTCCACCAACAACAGGGAAGGAGCCGTCTGATCTTCGCCAACACTTTCTTTTCCCAGGGCTCTCACCTTGCCAGGAAGTGGCGAGCTTTCCGCTGTGGTAGCCGTTGAAACCGGCAGGGGAATTTCAAAATGAAAGGTACTCCCCTCCCCTTCGTCACTCTCCACCTGGATCCACCCCCCCATCTTTTCGATCAGTCGCCGACAGATGGTGAGCCCCAGCCCCGTTCCCCCAAAACGTCGGGTGGTGGTGGCATCCGCCTGGGTAAAAGGTTGAAATATAAGCCCCTGCTTGGCTTGGGGAATACCAATTCCAGTATCCCTGACCGCAAAGTGCAAGTAATCCCCCTCCCCAGGGGAAAGACGGGCTTCCACCTCTCCGGCCGAGGTAAATTTGATGGCGTTGCCCAAAAGATTCAACAATACCTGTCGCACCCGATCGGCATCCCCCATCACCTCCTGAGGCAGATCAGGTGCTACCTGACACGAAAGGGCCAACCCCTTGTCCCGGCTTCGGGGGGTGAGAATGGACACACTGCCCTCAAGCACCATGGCCGGATTGAAGGGCTCCCGGATCAAATCCAACTGCCCCGCCTCGATTTTGGATAGATCGAGAATATCGCTGATGAGGGCCAGCAACGCCTCCCCTGCCTGTTTGGAAACCTTCAGGTAGCGCTGCCGTTCCAAATCCGGTTCGGTTTCAAGAAGCAACTCCCCCATACCGATGATGGCATTCAACGGCGAACGAATTTCGTGGCTCATGGTGGCCAGAAAGGCGCTTTTGGCGGCATTGGCTGTTTCCGCCGCCTCCTTGGCCCGCTCCAAAGCCTTGTCCATCCGATTGCGTTCGATGATACCGGCCAAGGAGTTGGCCATAGCCAGGAGAAACTCCTCCTCCTCCGGATCCTGGGTGTGTCCCTGGGCCAGATAGAGGGTAATCACCCCCTGGATGGCATCCTTGGAGATGATCGGCACGCAGTAGTGACCATGGGGCTGCATATCGGGAAAATGGTTGTCGTGGCGATGATCCACACCCGAAGCAAAAAGAATCTCCCGAGAGTGGGCTGCCCGTCCACAAAGGCAGTGTCCCATGGGCACCCGGGAACAAACATTGAGGAGGGTTTTATTGAGACCCCGATGTACCGCCAACTTCAAGACTTCCTCTTTCTCATCCAGGAGAAAAATGGCCCCTTTATTGGCCGTGGCGAGCCAGGAGCCGTTCAGGATCAGGTCCAGGGCTACCTTGAGCTGCTCGGCAAAAAGACCCGACTTCAACCCCAAGCGCAGGAGGGTGTTGATGGCAGTCCGGGATTGCAAAATCCGCTGGTTACGCTTTTCAATGCGCCGACGTTCGGAAATATCCCGTATCACCACCTGGACCAATTCCCGCTCCCCATCGTCAAAGTGGGCATAGGAAATTTCCACCGGTATCCAGGCGTCACCGTCACGCTGGATAAAAAGGGGATGAGCATCCCGGGACTGAGCGGTGCCTGTGAAAAGAGTCTGATAAAAAGCGGTCTCTTCCGGGGGATGAAGCCGGGTATGGTGTTGGCCGATCAGCTCCTGGCGGGCCTGACCCATCAGTTTTTCAGCGGCCTCGTTACACTCCTCCAGCAGCCCCGTAACCGCATCGGCGATAAAAATGGCCTCTCTGGAAAAAGCGAATAAATTGCGAAACCGCGCCTCGCTGCGGCGATATCGTCGGCGGTTTTCGCTTGCCCGGGCGTGATAGCGCAGGCGGGCGACCATCTCCGCCCGGTCCGGCAGTTTGATCACATAGTCGTTGGCACCCAAAGAAAAAGCCCGGGCCTTGGCTTCCGGCTCATCCTGAACCGTCAGCATCACCACCGGCACCTCCCGGGTGGCTGCGTTTTCACGATAATGGGAAAGCAGGGTCAAGCCATCGATCCCCGGCATGAAAAGATCCTGAAGAATCACCGTGGGGCGAATCCGAGCCACTGCTGCCATGGCTTCCGTAGCCTGGTTGCAAAAATGCAGCTCCATGTCGGGTTCATCCAGAAGCATCCGCTGCAACACGGCCTTGGTGATAATCTGATCGTCTACCAGGAGGATTTGGATCGGTTCCTCTCCTGGTTTAATGGTATTGAGAGTGGCCTTGTCTGGGGGATTCATGATGACAAAGCCCACGTCAGGTTTGGTGAGTAGGCCAAAGGAGAGCGATCCAACCAGGAAAAAATGCCACGGGAACAGCGGATGGGGTAAACAGAACGTAGGTTAAAACGGGATAGCATGGGTGTGTGTGGGTAAAAACAGGAGGGTGCCGGGATGTTTGGACGAAGACGGGAAAGTTCTGAAAAGCCCCCCACCCACTTAAAAAACAAAAAGACGTACGAAGGTATCGTACGTCTTTTAAAATGTCCCGCGGACGCCGTGGAACCTCCTTGGCCTGAACCCCGATTGTAAAGGGGATCCCCGATTGGCCGCACCAGGCGAACCTTGACGGCCAGAGCGTGGTTCCAGAGCAACAAAGAACGGCTCAGGTGGATCAGATCCTCACAAACGCCGCAGAACAATCTCATTCTTTTTCCTGTCTACTATCAAACACCAGTTGAGCGAAGAAGTAAACCATTTTTATCGCAACACAAAGTCATCCAATGACCCTCGGAAACAGTATGAAATAATCCCTGTAAATTGCGGCATAAAATCAGCACCCTATCGACAAAAAACGGTCATGAACCACCTCTCCCGGCAGAAAAAATGGAATCATGATTTGGCATTTCGATAGTGCTGAAGCCAGTCGACAATTCCCTCCAGATGCTCCCGGGCCTTGTTTCGATCAGAGTTGCGGGCTGCCAACACCATCCGCAAAACCTCCCGGCGCAGGGCTTCATCACCAAACAACCCGGCACACTTTTTAAGCCATTGGGCGGGTAGATCAGTGGCGAGGGGATTCCCCCCCTCCATGGCGACAAGAAATCGACCGATTTCTCGCTCCATCGCCTCTGGAAAGGTATCCAAAGTCAATGTTTCCGGGTCCGCCTCCTGGGAACCATGGGAGAGGGGTGAGCCAAGCTCCTCCGGTGACAGCGGCACCTCATCAGCAAACAGTTGGTCCGCCTCTTCCCCATCGGCCACTTCCAGGGAGATATCCAGATAAAAACAGGATCCGCCGCTCTCCTGGTTTTCATACCCCACCTCCCCCCCCAGCCGTTCGGCCAGACGTTTGGCCAGGCTCAAGCCGATACCGGTACCGCCATATTTTCGGGTGGTGCCGCCATCCCCCTGGGTAAACTGTTGGAAAAGAAGTGCCTGTCTTTCCGGAACAATCCCAATACCGGAATCAATCACTGCAAACCGTAAGAAGAGATGATCAGAGGGAGGCGTCCCCTCTGAGAGCGTCGATTCCAGTTCGGAAACCTCTACACGAACCCCTCCCGCTTCGGTAAATTTAACGGCATTGCCAATCAACTGGGACAAAATTTCCCGGATCCGTCGGACATCCCCCACCAGCCGATCCCCCACTTTCGGATCCACCTGATAAAAAAATGAAAGCCCCTTCTCTTCTGCCCGCTCCAAAAAGGGCTGGATAAAACCCTTGAGGCTTTCCCGAAGAGCAAATGGATGGTTTTCCACCTTGAGGGAGCCGGTCTCCAGACGGGCAAAATCAAGCAGGCTGTTGAGAAGGTTCATCAAGGAGTCAGCTGCTGAGCGGACAATGTCCAGATTTTCCTGCTGATCGGCGTTGAGTTCCGACATCAAAACCAGATCGGTCATGCCGATAATGGCATTCATGGGGGTGCGCCATTCATGGCTCAGATTGGAGATAAAGGTGTTTCGAGCCCGGTTGGCATCCTCCAAATCCCGGGTCCGTTCCAAAACCTTTTCCTCCAACTGCTCATTCAAAAGTCGCAATTCCGTTTGCAACTGATTCAACTCACGATTTTTTCGTACCGCACTTTCATACGTCGAGAGGAGTAAATTCAGGGTCCGGCGGCGGGTTGCCTTGATCAGATGGATCTCACCGGCAAAGTTGACCTTCAAGCCATCCTCGTCACCGGCATCCGTCTCATCCGAAGGGGCTTCCATCAGATAGCGGATGCGTGAGAGGAGATCATCAGGGTCGAAAGGCTTGGTGAGATAATGATCCGCTCCAGCGCTCAAGCCCCGAATCACCTCTTTGGGATCATCAAGCCCGGTCAAAAGCATCACCGGAATGTTGGCCAAAGCTTGATCCCGCTTGATCTCCCGACACATCTGATAGCCATCCATCTCAGGCATGGCCACATCACTGATCACCAAGCGTGGTATATGGGTCCGGGCCAGCTCCAATCCCTCCAAACCATTTTTCGCTCCCAGAGGGGTAAATCCAGCCTCCCGCAGGAGTCTCTCCAAAACCACCCGTTGGGTGGCGGAGTCCTCAACGACCAGTATGGACTCAGCCTTTTTCATGTTTGGATGCCCCGTCCCGGCTTCGTGCTTGTGGTGTGTGACAGACCGGTGTTGATCTGAACCGATTTCATCAAAAAGGGAGCTATATCCGTCACCGGCAGCACCACCCGGGCCGCCCCCAGCTCAATGGCCTGTTTGGGCATACCGAAAACCACCGACGAAGCCTCATCCTGGGCGATGGTCATGCCTCCGGCTTTGTAAATGGAGAGCAGCCCTTCCGCCCCATCCTTGCCCATACCGGTGAGCAGTACTCCCAGAGTCGACCGCCCGAAACGCCTGGCAGCTGAATGGAAAACCACATCCACAGAAGGACAATGACCCAACTGAGCATTGGGGATCATGCCCAGATCAGCAGGGCCGGGGATGGCAAACTGTCCCTCCCGATCCACAACCAAATGGCTGCGTTCCGGTGGAAAATAGATCACGCCAGCCTGAGGCCTCTTCCCCACCTGTGCGATCTCCACCGGCATTTTGCAATGGCTTTTCATCCAGGAGATCATCTCCTCCAAAAAACCAAAGCTGATGTGCTGAACGCAGAGAATGGGGGTGGGAAAACGGGCTGGCAGAGAGGATAAAATGGTTAACAGTGCCTGGGGTCCGCCGGTGGAAGCACCAATGACCACCAGACGTATGGGCGTTTTGACCTGACCCTTGGAGAGCGATGGGGATGGACTCTTTTTTTCCGGAAGAGAGGCATAGCGGCTGGCGTGGCGGCTGATGGGCACCACCCCGGAAATAATTTTGATTTTACGAACAAATTCCTGGGCCAGGACACTCTCATCGGCAACGGTCAATCCGCCCCGGGGTTTGGGAAAGACATCTACCGCCCCCGCTTCCAGAAGTTCGAAAATATTGTGCTCGTTGGTTTTTTCCTGAACCGAAACACTCACCACCAGAATGGGCAGGGGATGGCGGGCCATAATCTGCCGGGTCAGCTCCCACCCATCCATTTTGGGCATATGCAGATCGGTACAGACCACGTTAGGCTTCAAATGATTGATCTGGGAGAGCGCTTCAATGCCGTTGGCAGCGGTGCCCACCACCTTGATACCCGGCTCGTTTTTGAGCATTCGCTGCAAAACGGTCAGTGCTATCAGGGAGTCATCCACCAAAAGAACCCGAATCACACAATTCTCCTCAAGGTATCCAGAAAGGTTTTCTGGTCAAATGTGGGTTTGGTGATGTAGGCATTGGCCCCCACTTCCATGCCCTTACGCATATCCTCTTCCGAGGAGAGAGAGGTAACCAGAATCACAGGCAGTTCCTGATAGGCTTTGTTGGAACGAATGCGATGGGTCAGATCGAGGCCGTCCAGGTTGGGCATCTGAACGTCGGAGACCACGCCATCGAAGGGACGCCTGCCCAGCTGGGTCAAGGCATCCAGGCCATCTACCGCCACCACGACATCATATCCAGCACTCTCCAGAATCCGTTTTTCCTGGGTACGGGTGGTGATGGAATCCTCTACCAAAAGAATGGATTGCCTCCTCTCCTGGTCGGCAACCTCCTCCTCCGAACCCGACTCCCCCCCTCTGGCGCCCAGATGAGCGATGGTGCGTTTTTGAATGGTTTTGATGAGATCCTGGGGGTTGAGCACCATACACACCTCCCCAGAGCCCAAAATCGTTGCCCCCGAAACATTGCGAACCCGTTTCAGGATCGCCCCATGGGGTTTTAACACCACTTCCTGTTCGTCCAAAAGCTCATCCACAAACACCCCCAACCGCTCCTCTCCATAGCGGATGACCAGACAGGGGGTCAGGGGAGAGGGGTCCAAGGAGACCAGATGAGGGGGAAGATCCAGCAGATCCCCCAGATGCGCCACAGAGACCGGCTCATTATTAAGATCAATGGTATCCCGACCATCAATGGGAAAGACCGAATCCAAAGGAATCCGTCGTACCGTCTCGACATAATCCAGGGGAATGGCAAAGGTGCACTTGCGGGCAGAAACGATAAAAACCGGCGTCGTCGCCAGGGTGATTGGCAGACGAATGGTAAACAGACAACCCGCACCAGCCTCTGAATCCACCTGAATGGAACCCTTCAGCCGCTCGACGTTGTTGCGTACCACATCCAGCCCGACACCTCGCCCAGAGACATCGGTGACCATGGCCGAGGTGGAAAAACCAGAGGAAAAAATCACCGACTTGAGCTGGGACATGGAGAGGGTTTCGGCCTCAGCTGGGGAATAAAGGCCATTTTTGACCGCCACCCGGCGCAAGGCATTGGGATCAAGCCCACGGCCATCGTCGATCACCTCGATCACCACATGGGTAGCGGTTCTGGAAGCTTTAAGCCGAACTGTGCCTAAGGGGGGTTTGCCCGCCTGCTGCCGCTCCCGAGGCATTTCCAGAGCGTGATGCACAGCATTGCGGATCATGTGCATCAAGGGACTTTTCATCTCCTCGATCACCCGCTTATCCGCCGTGGTATCCCCCCCTTCCAGGATCAATTCCACCTGTTTGCCCAGCTGCCTGGCCAAATCCCGAACCATGCGGGGATAGAGGTTGAAGATGGTGGAAAGAGGCAAAAGACGCAGATTGCGAATCCCCTCCTCCAACTCCCGGGCCACCATGTCCAGACCCGCTTCATCCTCAAAAACCGCATGACGCAGTTGGTGCAGACCGGCCCCCAACCGATCCAGATTGCTCTCCCCACCCTCTCCACCATTCAAACCATGGCCATCGGCAGCGTGGACTTCCCGCAGGCTCGTTTCCCAAAGAGCAATCGCCTCTTCGATCTCCGTGAGCCGCCGTTTGACCCGGGTCTTGACCACCGTGAGTTCCCCAGCCTGATTCAACAGCTGGTCAAGTCGGCGAGGTTCCACCCGGATGGTATCGACTCGATAGGACTCTTCATCGACAGGGCGCTGGCTACTCTCTCCAGAACCTGAACGTTGGCTGCTCTCTTCAGAGTCTGAGGCCGCTGGAGTGGCAGAAGAAACGTGCTGAGAACCCGGTTCTGATCTCTGGACCTCCACCACCGGGGTCGGCGCTTGTACTTCCACCACCGGGGCTGGCGCTTGTACTTCCACCACCGGGGCTGGCGCTTGTACTTCCACCACCGGGACTGGCGCTTGTACTTCCACCACCGGGGCCTGAACCTGGACCTCTACCACCGGGGCCGGGGCCTGAACTTCCACCACCGGGGCTGGCGCTTGTACTTCCACCACCGGGGCCTGCACTTCAACGACTGGCGCTTGAATGTCCACCAATGGGGGTGCGGATTGGGCTGGGGGTGTTTGATCGACCAGAGGAGGGGGTGAAATCGTCTCGGGTGGGGCTGGCGGAGCTGTTTTTTTAGCCCCTTTCCCCTCCATCCGGGCCAGGGCGTCGGTGATGGAGACCCCAGCTGGCTCACCGGTGACCGCCTCATGCACCAAAACCCGGATGTCATCCAGCCCCCCCATCATGTGGTCTACCACATCAGGGGTAAAAACCGTTTCCCCCCTGGAGGCTGCTCCCAGGACATCTTCAAAACGGTGAGCCAACGTCTCAACGTCGCCCACCCCCAGCATCCGCGCTGAACCTTTGAGGCTGTGGGCCTCACGGAACGCCTCCTTGAGCACCCCCTTGTCATCGGGATGCTTCTCCAGATGGAGCAGGGATTCGTCCAGCTTTTGGAGATGCTCTTCACTCTCCGCCTGGAACAGTTCCCTCAGTTCGACGTCTTCAATCATGCCTCTCTCCAACCCTTATTTCTCAGGCCAATCAGACCATGTTCCTGAGTACTTGGGCGGCGTCATTGAGGGTCTGGATGCCGGTTTTGATCTGGCCTACCCCCGAAGAGGTCTCCTTGGCTCCCGTATTCAAGGATTTCATCGCCTCCACGACCTGCTTGATCGCTACCGACTGTTGGCGAACGTTCATGGAGATCTGCTGGGCGCTTTCAGCCGCAGCATTGACCGACTCAGCCACCTCACGGAAGGTTTCAGCGGTGTTTTGAGCGATGAGTACCCCCTGCTCTACGGTTTTGGTGCCTTCATCGGTCACCATCACCGTGGTGTTGGTGGCCTTTTGAATTTCACCCACCAGATCGTTGATCCGGGCAGCGGAACGTTTGGACTCATCCGCAAGCTTGCGGGTTTCCACCGCCAACACCGAAAACCCCTTGCCGTGCTCCCCGGCCCGAACGGCCTCGACGGCGGCATTCATGGCAAGCATTTTGGTTTCGTTGGCAAACTCGGAGACCGTATCGGTGATATCCCGAATCTGCCCGGTGCGCTCGGAAAGCTTCAAGATTTCCCGTCCAATCGCCTCCACCTTGGAACGCGTCCCTCCCATCTCCTCCAACATCTCCTCCACACGGCCCATGCCATGCTCAGCCAACTCCAGGGCCTTTTGCGCCCCGGATGCAGCCGAATCAGCCTGTTCGGAAGATTGTCTGGCAGAGGTGCCCAGCTCCTCCATGGTGGTGTTGGTTTCATTGACCGAAACCGCCTGTTGCGCCGAAACCCGCTCCTGCTGGTTGACGGTGGTGGCTATTTCAGCGGATGAGGTGGAGACCACGTTGATGATTTCGTTCAGGGGACGGCTGATGGAACGGGCAAAATACCACCCCACAGCCACCACCACCACGCTACAGATAATGCCCAAAATCCACATCATCCGATTGAGATTATTGAGCGCTTTATAGGCCTCCTGCTGGCTGATGGTGGCGATGAGCGCCCATTTACTCCCCCCCGGCATGCGAATGGGCGCATGGGCCAAAAGCACCTCATTGCCCAGATAATCCACCGTATTCTCTTCCAGGTCGGTCTCTCCGGTCAGGGCCTCCTCAACGTGCTCGGTCTTAAAACTCAGAATACCGATGACTGTTTTGTGGACCTGGATCTTCTCCAGATCCTGGTCAGAAATATGGCTGTTTTTCAAGCTGGAGAGAAAATCGTCCTGATCCTGAATCAGATAACGGGAGTTGGAGCGAAATTTAAAATCAGGGCCAACCAAAAAACTCTCCCCGCTCTTGCCCAGTCCGGTTTTTTCCCAACGACCATCGTTGGTCATGATGCCGTCGATACGGGAGATGGGCATCTGGAAGATCAGGATACCGCTCTTTTTGCCGTCATCGTTGTAGATGGGAGAGGCGATAAAGGCGGCTGGAGCGTTATAGGAGGGAGGATAGGGCTCAAAATCAGCCAGATAGACGCTTTCACCGGCATTGGCAGCCAGGGCCTGTTTGAACACCCGGCCCAAATTGGTATTGCTGTAGGGGCCATCACTCAGACGGGTGGCAAAGTCCACCTCCTTGAAAACCGAATAGATGATGTGGCCGCTATCGGGCTCCACCAGAAATAGATCGTAATAGCCGAATTTATCAACAAAATTACGCAAAACCGGATGGAACTGGCCATGGAGGCGGCTGTATTCGGAATGGTCCCGGGAGGTATCAAGCTTGTGTTTTTCCCCCACGGGATAGGGATTGGTCGAGATGTAGAGATGTTGCAGAATACGACTCACCCGATTGCGGGGCCACCAGAGGGAGAGGGCGTTGTCGGGGGCGTTGTCGGTATCGGATTCCTGCTGCACATAACGCGCCCGCAGACGCTCTTCGTTCTCTTTGAGGTTTTGATCATACCCCAGCCCCACCTCCTCTTCCGCAGCGAAAAAAGCCCCGGTGAGTCCCTCCATGGCCTCGACAATCATGATATCCTCGGAGAGGGTCAGCACCTGGTTGTTGATCACCTGAAAATAGCGATTGATCTCGGCCTGCTTGGACTCCCGGATCAGGGCAAGACGGTTAAAGGCATCCTGCTGCAAGGCTTCGCTGCTGGTTTGGTAGGCATAGAGCCCTACAAACATGAATGGCCCCAAACCCATCAGCAAAAACAATCCGATCAATTTGGTGGACAGTCGCATCTTCCCCATGGTTATTCTCTCCCCCGCCTGCTATTTCCAGAGGCCGTCAAAGGAAAAACTCCCTCTCCGACAGCCAGATGAATTACCAAAAAAATACCCGGTCGGAACTTATACTGTTTCGTTGACGGAAAGCTCTTCGCTCCCCAACACCTTTTCCAGATTGAGGAGGCTGAACATTTCCTCCTCATAGCGAGCCGCACCCTTTAAAAAGTCCTTTTTCAAGGTGCCCACGGCAGAGGGTGCCCGGGTGATTTCCGAAGGGGACAAGTGGATCACATCCACCACATCATGCACCAACACCCCCACGGTAATCTCCCCCACCACCGCCACCAAGGCCATGGCAGGAGGGGAATCGGGCAAGGGGGGAATCCCCAAAAATCCCGATATTTCCACCATGGTCAGGATTTCACCCCGCAGATTCATCGAGCCGACGATATGATCAGGACAGCAGGGAATCGGCGTCACCTGCCGAAGCTGGGTAAAACCTCGAACGATGTCGAGACCAATCCCCAGCCGCTCGCCATACAACTCCACCACTGCCAAAGAGGCCAAGCCCTCCATGACCTGCTCATCCAGAGCACGCATCAGGCGTTTGGCCCGTTCCCGAAAAACCCCTCTCTCGGACTCAGTAGCCTCCGGGTTGAACAGCCGGGGCTCAGCCAGCAGCTCCAACTCCGTCTCTTCAGACTCCTCCTCACCCCCTTCCCCTGGATCCCCTCCCAGGGGAATAAAACGGAACAGCCGTGCCGCATCCAGGAGCATCACCATCTCTTCGCCGTCGATGGCGACCCCGGTGATAAATTTTTGCTGACGTCGGGATTCAAATTCGCCAAAAGCCGGGGCTTGGTCCACCTCCCCCTCCCCCAGAACCCGCACTTCCAGGACTTCATTGACCACCAGCCCCAACCCCCGATCCGGCCCATCCAAGACCAGGATGGCATCGGTCAAACGATAGGGTTTGGTATGGCACCCCATCCGAATATTGAGATCCATCACCGGAATCACCTGCCCCCGCAGGTTGAGCACGCCGACGATATAGGGAGGGGCCTCCTCCATGGGGGTGATCTCCGGCAGCCGGACAATCTCCCGCACCAGAGTGGCATTGACCCCGTAGAGCTTACCGGTCAGGCTGAAAACCAGATGGGAACCTTGATCCAGGGAATGGTCCATGGAGAGAGCCAAAGCCTTTCTGATGGAAAAACACCCTACCACTCAAGACAAAATGACAGGTTAATTTAGTGTTATTACGAACTATTTACAATTAAATTCCAATTTTCCAAAAAGAAGCGACCTCCTCACAACCTGGAATTCGAGCCCCCAACCACATGGAATTCGAACACTCAACCATCCAGAATTCAATCAGGGCACTACCGGGAACAAAATCCTCCCTTTCAGAATGATTCACTCCCTATTTTTTTCTCCCAACATCCCTTCCACTTGAGCAACCAACGCCCCAGCCGTCCACTCCTCATAGGTCTCAATGCTGGCATCATCCGGCAAACTGCGTAGCAGCTCCAAAGCGGACTGGCGCATTTTTTGAGCCCGTGGGAGATCCCCCCGCCGCTGATAGATCGCCCCCAACTCCAAAAAGGCCGGAATGTGGGTTGGGTCCAGATAGATCACCTTATTCAACAACTCCCTGGCCTCTCCATCCTGCCCCTGCTCCTCAAGAATATGGGCCAAAAGGTAAAGGGGCGCGGCGTTGAAGCCATCCACCTGCATCGCCTGGCGGCAACACCCTTCTGCCGCCCGTCGATCCCCCAGGTTGGCGTGACAGCGGGCCAACAGATGGAGCAGACCAAAATGATTCGATGACTGTTTTAATCCCCGCTTGGCTCGGGCGGCGGACTCGGCATAGGCCCCCCGCCCAAAAAGATCCGACGCCTCTGCAAAAAGCCCCTCCACATCCGGCGATTTGGCAATCCCTTTGGGAGTCGGCTTGGCAGAAGTCGAACGGCCTCCCTTCCAGGGCTGGGCAGTGGTTTTTTTCGAGGTGCTGACAGGCTTTTTGGACCATGAACCCACCCCCCCCTTGAATCCCGCTTTTTCCGACTTGAAGGGAGGAGGAGAAGCCAGAGGAACCTCCGAAGAGGGAAAAGAAGGGAAGTCCGCAGCCAACGATTCCAGGGGACGCTGAAACACCACCGACTCGGGAAAGGTTTTCAACACCAAGCCACTCTCCCCCCGGGTGGCGGCCTGACGTACCTCGGGGGAAAGCTCGGCATGACCGGTCATAAGATATCCCCCGGGACGCAGGGTCTGGGCAAATTTAGTCATCAACCGGGCAACGGTCTCCTGATCAAAATAGATAAAAACGTTACGGCAGACGATCAGATCCATCTCCCGCAAATCTCCGACAATACCTGGAAAACCATCGCGAATCAGGTTGATTCGGGAAAACTTGACCCGCTTACGGATCCGCTCAACAAGTTGCCACTCCTCTTTGACCCGCTGGAAATAAACATCCAACAGGTCTTTATCCATCCCCCGGAACGACCACGGACCATAGATCCCCTGACGGGCTGTTTTCAGAGCGGTACCGTTGATATCACTCCCCAAGATAAACACCCCCGACTTATCCAAGGTCAGGGAGAGACTCTCCAGCATCATCGCCAGGGTGTAGGGTTCCTCCCCGGTGGAGCAACCCGCACTCCAGATCCGCAATGGTTTGTTGGGAGAACGTTTGGCCAGCAGTTCCGGCAGGAGGGTGCGTTTGAGCAGGGCCATCTGCCCCGCATCCCGGAAAAAATAACTCTCTCCAATCGTCAGCTCCAACACCAACTCCCGCCACTCCATTTCGCTCTCATGGGTGGGGGTTTCCAGCAGGGAGAGATAAAGCTCGGGACCGGAAAAGCCGAAACGCCGGGTGCGCAGCCGGATCTGTTTAGCAAGCAGGAGATAGTCGGGCTCAGGAATAATCAGGCCGGTATGCCGTGCGATCAACTGACTGAAGCGTTCCAGCAGGGCACTGTCCAAGGTCAAGCACCGGCGGGGGCATCACCCCCGGAAGAGGTGGCAGATGGGGCCGCGTCAGCCTGGAACCCCAAGGCATCCAAAATCTGGGAAACCGGGCCTTGTTGGTTCAACGTGAAAAAATGCAGTCCCGGCGCCCCACCGTCCAGGAGCTCCCGACACTGTCGAACCGCCAACTGAATGCCCGCTGCCTTCATTTGGGCCGGATCTCCCTGAAGCCGCTCCATGGTGGAAGTCAACCAACCGGGCAAGGCTGAACCACACAGTTGGGCCAGGCGACGGATCTGTTTATAATCAGTCACCGGCATGATCCCTGGAATGATGGGAATGTTGATCCCCTCTTTACGACACGCTTCGACAAAGCTGAAATAGGCGCTGTTCTCGAAAAAAAACTGGGTCACGGCAAACGCAGCCCCGGCTTCCACCTTGCGGCGAAAATGGCTCAGATCGGTTTGGGCATCCGCAGCCTCCGGGTGCACCTCCGGATAAGCAGCCACCCCCACCCGAAAATGGGGATATTTTTCCCGGATAAAGGCGACAAAACCATCCGCATAACGAAAAGCCCCCCGCTCCAACGCCCCTTGGGGCATATCCTGGGGCTGATCCCCCCGCAGGGCGAGCAGGTGGGTAATGCCGTGGCTGTCGATGGTGTCAAGAACCGCTGTCAGGGCCTTCGCGTCATCCCCCACACAGGTCAGGTGCGCCACGGTCTCAACATCTATCCCCCGAACCACATCCCCCATCAACTCCAGAGTCCGCTGCCGACTGCCCCCCCCGGCGCCATAGGTGATGGAGACAAACTCCGGACCATAACGGGCCAGGCCGTTGACCGCCTTCCAAAAGGCCGGCTCCTTTTCTTTAAGCTTGGGGGGGAAAAATTCAAAGGAAATACCCGCCCCAGCCACACCGCCCGTGGGCGCTTTTCCCTGGATAATCTTCTCCATCGATTCCTCTTGTTCCACCAGACACCCCCCTCAATCAAGGTGCACCCGGTATGATCTCTCTCTGGTTTGCCTTCGGGGGAGCCATCCAGCCAACGCCATCAACCCCATTCAGACCCTCTATCCAGCGACAGCCATCGATTCAGCTACAGCCTATCGATTTCGCTGACTGGCCAGCCGGATATTTCTACTCCGGCAATTCGCTCAAGGTCCAATAGATGCTGATGGTGCGGATGACATCTACAAATTGGATATAATCCACCGGTTTGACCATATAGCCCGCCACCCCCAGATCAAAGCTTTTCACCCGGTCCAGCTCATCCTTGGAGGTGGTCAAAATCACCACTGGAATTCTTTTTTTGGCCGGATCCTTTTTGACTACCTCCAAAAACTCCAGCCCATTCATCCGTGGCATATTGAGATCCAGCAGGATGATACAGGGCCAGGGGTTTTCCTTGTCATCCAGCCAAGCCACCGCCTCCTCGCCGTTACCGACCCTGAAGAGGGGATTGGTGACATGGATCTTTTTCAAGGCCCGCTTGACGGTCATCGCATCCACCCGGTCATCTTCCACCAGGAGAATGGGTTGCGTGGCATTCATGACAGCTCCTTCCTAAGAGGCCTCCCGGGCCAGGGTAAAATAAAAAGTGCTCCCCTCTCCCGGTGCCGATTCCAGCCAAACCCGCCCCCCGTGGAGGGCGACGATTTTTTTGACCAGGGTGAGCCCCACACCGGTGGATTCATATTCGTCACCACCCTGGAGGGTCTGAAAAATTTGAAAAATCCGCTCGTGATCCTTTTTGGGGATGCCGGGACCGTTATCGGTGACAGAAAATCGATAATGGCTCTCCCCTTCCGCCTCCCAGGCGACCTCCACCAAACCGGCCTCCTTGTCCATATATTTGATCCCATTGGACAATAGATTCTGAAAAATCTGCCCCAGACGGGTCTTTTCACCGGTAATGGCAGGCATCTCATCGGGGATGGTGATTTGAATGTGTCCGGGCGGACTCAAACTATCGATCACCTCCACCAGCAGCTTGTGGAGGTTGACCGGCACAATCGCCTCCCGCATGCGACCGATACGGGAATATTGCAGCACCCCGTTGATCAGGCTCTCCATGCGTTTTACCCGGCTGATGATCAGGCCCATCTGCTCCTGGCCATCCTCATCCAACACATCCTCATAATCTTCCGAAAGCCACTGCACCAGAGAGTTGATGGCCCGCAAAGGGGCCTTGAGATCATGGGAGACCACATAGGCGAACTCCTTCAACTCCTGATTGGAACTCTCAAGCTCGGCAATGAGCTGCCTCTCCCGCTCCCCACCAGCCGCAGCCAGGCGGGCCTCCAGCTCAGCAATTCTGCGACGAGCCTGGATGAGTTCCGCCTGTGGACCCTCACCAGCCGCCGTGGCATCGGTCACGTCATTGTCACCACTCATGACCTTTTCACCCCTTCACCCCCCTGTTGTTTTTGGGTATCGGATAGCTTGGGAAGGGTAAAATGAAATTGGCTTCCCTCCCCGAGTTGTGAAGTAATCCAGATACGCCCGCCATATTTTTCGACAATTTTCCGGACCAGAGCCAGCCCCACTCCCGGGGTTTCCAGCTCATCCCGGGCCTGGAGAGTCTGAAAAATCTTGAATATCTTTTCGAAATATTTTTCATCAATCCCCGGACCGTTGTCCGCCACCTCAAACTGCCAACCCGCCCCCTCCGCCCGCCCGGTCACCCGAATCTCTCCCAGAGGTTTGTCCATAAAGCGCACACCGTTGTCGATCAGATTGAAAAAAATCTGCCGGGCCCGTCTTTCATCAAAATGAATGGTGGGTAGTGGGGAATCCAGGCGGACCTCCAGCTCTTCCGGCAGGCTCAACCCCTTGACGACACTCTTGACCAGGCGGTTGAGATCGATCGCTTTGACCTCATCCTCCACCCGGTTGACCTTGGTATATTCCAGGAGGGAATCGATCAATCGGTTGATCCGGTCAGCCCGACCTGCGAGCAGTTGCAGCAGATCCCGGCCATCCATATCCAACTGCTCGGCATAGTCGTTGACCAGCCAGTTGGTGAGGGAGCCGATGGCTCTGAAGGGTGCCTTGAGATCGTGGGAGACGATATAGGCAAAATCATCCAGCTCCCGGTTGGCTTCCTTCAACTCTGCCATGGTCACCAGCCTGCGGGCCTCCACCTTTTTTCGCTCCTCGATCTCATCGGCCAGCTGCTTGTTGAGGGACTCCTGCTTGACCGACTGATCCACCAGCTGGAGATTCAACATTTTCAGCTCCAGCTGGCTATCGGTGAGCTGTTTGTTTTGCTGAACCGCCTTTTGGTAGGTGGACAACAGGAGGTTCAATATCTGCCAGCGGGAGGAGTTGATGGTAAATTTACGCCCCTCAAACTCAATATCCATCGCCTTGCGCCGGTCATCCACACCGGCGTGAGGAGAAGTCAAAATATCAACACTGGAAAGAAGATGGGCCTCCTCCCACGGCTTGGTCAGATAGTTGTCCGCACCAGCTCCCAAACCCTCCAAAATTTCACCGGGATTGGTCAATGCCGTCACCAAAATAACCGGGATGGCACCGATTTCCGGATGGGATTTGACCCTGCGACAGAGCTCAAAACCATCCATACGGGGCATGGAAACGTCGCTGACAATGATCTGAGGCCGCACCTCAAGGGCCTTTTCCAAACCCTCCACGCCATCTTTGGCCACGGTCACGTCAAAACCGGATCGAACCAAAAACCGCTTGAGCTTGAAGGCCTGGGTGGGGCTATCCTCGACAATCAGGACTGAAATGCCCCTCTTGGGTACTTCAGAGGGGGTCTCGCTACGAGCCTCTCCCCGCCTCTCCTGACGCCCCACCACCAGATCCAGCAAACCCCGAGGCAAGGCCGCACCCGGCAGCATGTGAGTAACCGACCCCTGCTCCTTTGCCTTTCCAGGCAGATCAAACAACAGCGCCGAGGATTGATCCTGGGCCAGGGTCACCCCCCCCGCCCGATAGATCGCCTCCATTCCCAACAAGCCATCCCGACCACTGCCGGAGAGCAATACCCCAACCACCCTGGCACCCAACCGGTTGGCCATCGATTCCATGGTGACGGTAATGGAAGGACGACACCCCTCCACCGGCGGGGCCTGGGAGGTGGTGAGGTGTCCCTTGGCATCCAGGCTGAGATGTTGCCCCCGGGGTGGAAAATAGACCGATCCGGCCATGGCCACCTCGCCGTGGGTGGCTTTTTGAACCGGCAGGTCGGTGTGCTGCCCCACCCAATCGACAAAATCTTCCTGAAAGTCGGGATCCAGATGCTGAACACAGAGAATGGGGACGGGAAAATCGCTGGGCAGCCCGGCCAAAAGATCCTTGAAAGCCTGAACCCCCCCAAGCCCGGCCCCCACCACCACCCCCTTGATCCCGTCATGGCGATCAAGAACGGGATATTCGGTTGCAGTCGGGGGTTTGGGAATAATGGGGGTCAAACCTGCCAAAGATTTAATCTTGGCCGCCAGATCCCGGGAAAAGGCATCGCCACCCTGGGAGCCCCAGGCCATGGTCTTGGGCAAAAAATCGAGAGCCCCCGCCTCAAACAGCGGAAAAAGGTTGCGCCGTTCGGCATCGCTTCCCGAGAGGCTCACCACCAGAATGGGCCGGGGAAAGCGGGTCATCACCTGATGGGTAAAAGCCAGGCCATCCATCATCGGCATGTGCATGTCGGTGCAGATCACCTGAGGATCCCGCTCAGGGATAAGCGCCAGGGCTGTCTCCCCATCCCGAGCTTCCCCCACCACCTCGATTTCCGGGTGTTTGGCCAACCCCCGACGGGTCAAGGCGAGGGCGACGGGGGAATTTTCCACCAGGAGCACACGAATCGTCTTTTTCACGGCATCAGACACCAATCGTCACCCCTCATCCCCTTTGGCAGGGTTGCCGTCACTCTCCAGGCTATCATCCAAACGCTTTTCCCCCTTCTTGCCCGAGGGTTGATCTCCCTGACCGTTTGAGGATGAAACAACTGAATCCATTTCACCCTTGGATTTCTCAAAACCCATATTGGCCAGAGCCCCCTCCAGCTTTTCAAAAAGAGCCCGCGCCTTGGTAAAATCCTCCTTACGCACAGCCAGAATAAGCTGCAGGGAGAGCACTCGAATCAAACCAATCCCAGCCGAGCTGGCCTCTTTTTTCAACCGCTGCAAAGGCCCCTCTACCTGATCCCAGGCATCGTCCTCAATGGATCCACGTATTTCATTCAGCCACTTGCCACTCGCCGCCTGGAAGACCGCACCCGATTCGGCAGAAGATTGCCGGGCCAACATGGCGACAGGTGCAGCGGGGGGATGGGGAACCGTCTTGTGACGAAAGGGAGGCAGTTCGGAGATCACCTTCAGCAACGCCTCAACCTTGAACGGCTTGGGCAAAAATCCATTCATTCCCACCTGGCGCGCCCGTTCCTGAAAATTTTTCAGCACATGGGCCGTCACCGCAACGATGGGAATATCAGGATCGAACAGCTTGCGGGTATGACCGCGAATCATCCGGGTGGTATCAAAACCATCCAACCCCGGCATTTGCAGATCCATCAACACCAGATCGAATTGATAACCCGCCAAAAGCCCCAACCCCTCCTCCCCATGCCCCGCCTCCCGTATCCGATGGCCCAACCGCTCCAGGGTCTTGCGCATCACTTTGCGGTTGTTGACATTGTCCTCCACCAGGAGAATATGCAGAGGAGAGATGCGGGGGAGCTTGCGGACGATGGCTTCGTGGCTCTCCCTTTTGGCCACCTCCACCCCCAGAGCCTTCAGGAGTTCCAGCTCCTTGATGGGCTTGATGAGATGGCTGGCTTGGATATCCCGGCAGAGTTGCAGGTCGTCCCGACGGTGGTTGGATTTGAGCATCATGATGATCGCCCCGGAATAGCCGGGATCCCGGACAATGCCCCGAGCCAGATGGAAACCACCAATATCACTCATGCGGCTGTCCAGAAGGAGATCATGATATGGAAGGTCCATGGCGATGGCATCGCGGATCTGGTTGATACTCTCCACCCCATTGCCCGCCTCTCCCACCTGAGCCCCCAAATCCTCCAAGGTTTCCAGCAAAATTCGTCGATGGGTCGGGCTGGAATCAGCCACCAGGATCCGCCGTCCGGTCAAGGGGCGTCGCGGATGCATGGCGGACTCCTGCCCGCCAGGAAGAGGCTCAAAACGGGCGTTGAAGAGAAACCGACTCCCCTGGCCCTCCACACTCTCCACCGACATTTCCCCCCGCATCAATCCCACCAACCTCCGGGAGATGGCCAGCCCCAGGCCGGTGCCGCCATATTTACGGGTGGTGGAGCTGTCCACCTGGGTAAAATTACCGAAAACCGCTTCCAGGCGATCCGAAGGGATGCCGATACCGGTATCGGAAACCGACATTTCCAGCTCAACCGAACCATCGGGGCCGATGGACTTGAGCGCCCCCTGGATCACCACCTCCCCCTCCTCGGTAAATTTGATGGCATTGTTGACCAGGTTGACCAACACCTGCCGCAGGCGCATGGGATCCCCCACCACCTGTTCCGGCACTCCGGGTTTCAGATGGCCGTAGAGCCCCAACCCCTTGCGATGGGCCTGAAGCGCCAAAATTTCACACACTTTTTCCACCACCGCCCGGGGTTCGAAGGGAATCGACTCCAGATCCAACCGGTCGGCTTCAATCTTGGAAAAATCAAGAATGCCGTTGAGCAGGGTAAGCAAAGCATCGGCAGACTCCAGGACGATGGCCAAAAATTTATGCAGCTCCTCCTCGGAGTCGGTCTGGCCTGCCAACTCGGTCATGCCGATGATGGCGTTCATGGGGGTGCGAATTTCGTGGCTCATGTTGGCCAAAAAATCGCTTTTGGCCCGGCTCGCCACCTCAGCGGCTTCCTTGGCGGTGCGCAGGGCCTCCTCCATCTGCTTGCGCTCGATGATCCCCGCCAGGGTGTCGGCGATGGAGAGCAAAAAAGCCTCCTCCCCGGGATCCCCGGTATACCCCCTTTCCACATAGAGGTTGAGCACCCCCAACAGGCGGTTACCCGACTGGATGGGAATGCAGTTGTGGTCGTGATCGGAAATGCCACCTCCCCCCTCTTCAGGCAACAGCCGGGTTTCGGGCAGCTCGTGTTGAAAGACCGTTTGACGGGTTTGAGCCGCCTTGCCGCAGGCGCACTCCCCAAATGGCACCTGGTGACAACGGGCGACCACCTTGGGATCCATGCCCCGCCAAGCCCGCATTTCCAACTGGTGGGGATTTTCCGGATCCACCAAAAAAATACAGCCCCGGGAGATACTGGAAAACCACGGAATCGCCAAAATCCGTTCCAGAATCTGCTCCAGCTGTTTTTGTAGGGAAATCTCCTCCAGGGAGACCTGCAGGACGGCGCTGATGGTGCGTTGAATGTGGTAGTTGCGCTGAATGGACTCTTCAGCCAGCTTTTGTTCGGTGATGTCCCGGGAAACCCCCATGAACCCCACCACCTGGCCGGTGGTATCCTTCAGAGCGGAAGCGGAGAGAAAGCTGGGAAAAATCTGGCCGTTTTTGCGCCGGTTGAGCACTTCACCGGTAAAATGGGACTGAATATCCCCCTCCCCTCCCAGGCGGCGACCCGGGTCGGCAGGGGCGTAAAGCATTTCGTTAAATTGACCTAAAACTTCATCCCGGGTGTAGCCAAAGGCTATTTCAGCCGCCCGGTTAAACTCAATGATGCGCTTTTCCCGGTCCACGGCGATGATCATGTCCAGGGAGCTATCCACCAGGTTGCGGGCATAGCCCCTGGCCTCCCGCAGCTCGGCTTCGGCCTGTTTGTGCTTGACCGCCTGGGCAGCCACCACCGGTAACATGGTGAGATAGTTGCGGTCGTGATCCTTGATCAGATAGTCGTAGGCCCCGGCTTTCATGGCCTGGACAGCTTTTTCCACATCCTGGCCACCGGTGACGACGATGATCGGTGTTTCACCAGCATGGGGAAAGATATCGAGGGCGGTGCCGTCCCCCAACAAAAAATCAGCGATCACCACATCAAAACGCTGGGATGAGAGGGTTTCGATGGCCTGATTCAGGGAGCTGGCAATGGTGGCCTCAAACGGTGGTTTTTCCCGCTTGACCATACGACGAAAGGCCATCTGGTCTACCTTGTCGTCTTCAACCAGCAGCAATAAAAAATCCGTCTTGGCCATAACCCCCGCCAAATTTGTTTGAAGAGCCCACGAGTTGCAAAGTTTACGCTTTCCCACGCTCAGCGAAAAGTACCAATCGCCAAAAGCCATTCATTTGATCGATGCCTCCCAAAATATTCAATCCCTCCTCGCCCGCTTTGCCCTCGATCACCTCTCCCATATTCCCAGGCTCTCTCACCCAGTCGGATCAATGAGAGCCCTTTTTCAACACGGCCCAAACTTTTTCCAACGCCTCTTCCACGCTGGCAAACCTCTCCATGGCCGCCTGCCAGTCTGCCAATTCCACCTGCCCCCTGAGACGCAACGCCCCGGAGGCGACCCGTTCGGCCCCAATGCCTTCGGCGGCATCGATCAACCAACCGATTATTTTCAGCGCTATGCGCCCATGCGCCTCCCCAAGGGCCTGTTTCAACGCCTCCAGCTGCCCCGGAACCTCTTTGCGAAATTGATGACAGCGCGTCTCAAGCTCGACAGGATCCACCTGAACCTGCTTCAACACCACCTGGGGAGCGCTGGTTTTTCGGGATTTTTCAGCACGCTTGCGCTTTTTGGCGAATGGTTTGATGGCACTCAAGAGTTCCGCCACCCGGTAGGGCTTGCGCAGATAGCCGTTCATCCCCGCGTCGAGACACTCTTTTTCCTGCCCCTGTCGCACCCGGGCGGTGACAGCCAGGATGGGCACCTCCCGATTTTTGGCCCACCCCCCTTCACCACTGCGAAGTTTCCGGGAAGCCTCCAGCCCTCCCATCTGGGGCATCTGCAGATCCATTAAAATCAGATCGAAGGTTTTTTCCGCTAAAATATCCAAGGCCTCCTCACCATGATGGGCCAAGGTTACCCGATGACCCGCCCGCTCCAGAATACAGCTGGCCAGCCGTTGGTTGTTGAGGAGATCCTCCACCAACAGCACCTCCATGGCCCCCATTTCCCGCCAATCCCGGATCAGAGAGGCCGCCTCGGGATCCTTGGGGCTGGGCTCCCAGCCCAAAACCGCTTTCACCTGTCCCAAAAGCTGAAACAGCCGAACCGGTTTTTTCAAGGCCGCCGCCCCGTCGAAGCCAGAGAGGCCAGGGAGATCTTCCAGCTCCAGGTGACTCGGCATCATCACCAGGCCCAACCCCCCCCGGGCCACGATATCTGCACCAAACCTTTCCAATTCTGCATCCATCAGCAGAGCGTGATCCAACACCACCACATCAAAGGGCTTTCCCCCACCCTCAGCCCTGGAGAGCACCCCAGGCATCAGATGAAAATCGTTAACGCTTTCCACTTCGGCCCCAAAGAGTTTCAACATCTCCCCGACAATTTTCCGGCCCGTGGCGTGGCTGTCCACCAGCAGGGCACGCACGCCGGCAAGACTCTCCCCGGGCCAGTCGAAAGCGCACATTTTGCCCGCTCCCCGGAACACGCGGCGCTGGGCTCTTTTGCCGATACCGAACTGGGCCGTAAAGATAAAATCGCTGCCCTTGTCCAATTCGCTCTCCACCTGAAAAGCACCATCCATCATATAGACCAGATGTTTGGAAATGGTGAGTCCCAATCCAGTCCCCCCATACTCCCGGGTGGTGGAGCCGTCCGCCTGGGTAAAGCGATCAAAAATATGATCAATCCGCTCCCGGGGAATCCCCACACCGGTATCGGAAACAGTCAAACAGAGCTTCACTGCCCCTTTGTGGGGGCTTTCTTCGGCCACCTCCTCCACCCGCACCACCACTTCCCCCTCATGGGTAAATTTGATGGCATTGTTGATCAGGTTGATCAACACCTGCTTCAGGCGCAGGGGATCCCCGATCAGGGTTTCCGGCACATCCGGGGAGATGTGACAGTAGAGTTCCAGCTCCTTTTGGTGCGCCTTCACCGCCAGGGTTTCGCAAACCCCCTCGATCTGGCCCCGGGCATCGAAGGGAATCTCTTCCAGGGTGAGCTGTCCGGCTTCAATTTTGGAAAGGTCCAAGATGGCGTTGAGCAGGTCCAGCATGGTTTGGGAAGAACGCTGGACAATTTCCAGATTTTCCTTTTGATCCTTCGGCAAATCAGCGTTCAACACCAAGTCGGTCATACCGATGATGGCATTCATGGGGGAGCGAATTTCGTGGCTCATGTTGGCCAAAAATTCACTTTTGGAACGGTTGGCCGATTCCGCCACCTCCAGGGTTTCCCGAAGGGAGCGCAAAAGCTGTTTGCGGTCGGTGATATCGTGGATAAAACCGATAAAAAGGGGTTTTTCCTGGCGGGTAACGGCAATGAGGGCCATCTCCACATCGATGATGGTGCCGTCAGAGCGCAACCCCGGCATTTCGATGCGTCGCCCAAACCCTGGAAGACAGGAAAACGCCCCAGCAAAACGTGCCAAGGCTTTTTTGTGCAGTGCCCTGTAATCAGGGGGAACAATCACCTCCGACATATCCTGCCCCAGCAGTTCCCGCCGGGAATAACCAAAAAGATGTTCCGCTGCCGGGTTCATATCCACCACCCGGCTGTTATGATCGATGATGATCATGGCATCCAAAGCGTGATCAAAGACCGATTGCAGGTGCTGGTGAAGATCCCCCAACTCTGCCGTACGCTCCCGAACGATCTCTTCCAGCTGATCGTTGAGAGAGGTGAGCTGGGCGCTTTTTTGGTGCAAGGCTGCCTTGGCTTGGTGAAGCTCCAAAAAAACCGCTACCTTGGCTCTGAGAATGCGGTCATCAATGGGCTTTTGCAGATAGTCCACCGCCCCGACATGGTACCCCTTGAGGAGGCTTTCCTGATCGCCATAGGCGGCTGTGAGAAAAATGATGGGAATCCGGGCGGTGGCAGAAGAGCCCTGGAGCAGGTGTGCCACCTCGAAGCCATCCATACCCGGCATGCTGATATCCAGCAAAATCAGCGCAAAATCGTATTCCAGACAGCTGGCAAGCGCAGCCTCCCCCGATTCCACCAAAACAAGCTCCACCGCCATTTTATCGAGAATCCGGCGCATGGCCACCAGGTTGGCTGGCTGATCATCAACCACGAGTATGGCCGGAAACGCACTTTTCATCCGGCTCCCACCTCTGGATCCAATCCACACCAAAAAGTCGGTTCCATGATCATGAGAATTCCCCGTTCCCTGTTACCAGCCGTCGTCTCACCCACCGCGAAGCGCTCTCCCAGGTTGTTGTGTTTACATCTTACACGGCGACAACTGACAGAGGGTGTTTTTTTTCTGGAGTGAATCCTATGGAAAAAAAATCCATCACACCCCCCCAACCCACGACCCACAGTTATTCCCCATCCAAACCAAAGGCCTGTTTGGCTTCAGTCAAAGCCTGGCGCATCTTAAGCTCCAGCCCCCCATGGGCTCCAGCCAGCCCCACCGCGACCGCTTGTGCCCAAACCACATACCCCTGGCGCCGCTCCAGGCTCCAGCTTTGCGGTGGAGCCGCCACCAGATCCCTGAGATTATGGATCATATCCGCAAGCTTGATCAGCTTGGCTGGCAGGGGCTTGTGGAAGGCGGTCTCGATCTGCAACTGCTTGCGGCGCAGTTTGGGCAGGCTTTTGTCATCGGAGACTTCCAGCACCAAATCCCGAACCTCTTCGCCAAAATGATCCCGAAGCTCTTCAGCAGTGGCGTCAGTATCTTCGATGGTGTCGTGGAGAAGCCCTCCCAACAGGGTCACCGTGTCGGTCACGCCCCCTTCATTGTGAAGAATATCCAACACCCCCAGGGGGTGATTGATATAGGGGGTGCCAAAGGGATCCCGACGCCGCTGATCCCGGTGCCAGAAGGAAGCCAGTCGAATCCCGGTGAGGAGCAGGGATAGATCGGTCTCCTGGGTGTGGGTGATATGGTTCGGCTGGGTATCCATCAAATGCCGCTCCTGTGTCACGCCACCCCAAGGCCCAAGGGTGGATGGATGAAGATCAACCTGCTCTGGGTCAACCGCGAAAAAATTTTCCCAGTATTCAAGGGTGGCCCACAAGAGCGCTCCCTTACCAGGATGTATTATTCCCGACCAGAATGAAATGGCACTCCAGGGTCGATCCTATGGAACAATCCTTGCCAGAATGGATCCCAGTTCGTCAGGCTGTCAAATGGATTCCAATCCTCAATCACACCGCATCGGTTGACGATCGATCAGCTCTCCAGAAGATCATAAGACCTGATCAATCGAAATCGATGGCCAAACGACCCCATCGCAATAGTATGGAAATGAAAGAGAAAAGCATGAAAGTGGATGTTCTGGAAACCCGTGATCTCCATCAAGGTTTTCTCAAACTACGCCAGTTTCGCCTCAAATATGAACGATTCGATGGCCGAATGAGTCGGGAGATGGCCTTTGAGGTGGTGGATCGAGGCGAAGCAGTCACGGTGATCCTCTATGAACCGGGGGCCGACCAGGTGGGGCTCATCCGGCAATTTCGCATCGGAGCCTACCTGGGCGAAAATCAAGGCTGGTGTGTGGAGGTGGTGGCAGGAGCCTGCGACGGTGAGCAGGATTTGGCCGCTGTGGCCCGCCGGGAAATTCAGGAAGAGACCGGCTGGCAGGTGATTGATCTCCAACAGGTCCACTCATATTATCTCGCTCCTGGGGGCTCCAACGAACGGATTCATCTTTTCCTGGGTATTCTGGCTCCAGGCGCCCCCCGAAAGGGAGGGGGTGGACTGGAGCAGGAGGGAGAGGATATCGAAACCCTGCTCCTTCCCTTTGCCCAAGCGTGGGAGATGGTATTCAAGGGAGAGATCAACTCGGCCAGTGCCATTCTGGCTTTGCAATGGCTCGCCATGAACCGGGAAAGGCTGCAAAAAGAGGCCTGATCTACCCAGACATCTCCTTTGCGACCAAGCAGATAAAACAACCCATTTTACCTCCCAGAGGCCCTTGACCAACCCCTGGCAACCCCCCAAATCTCCCCCTGGGAACCATCAGGAGTGATCGACCCCATGACCTTGACCACCTTAGGCCCCATCCCTCAAACCGTGATTCTGCTCACCCTCTCCAATGTATTCATGACCTTTGCCTGGTATGCCCATCTGAAACATCTGGAAAGCCGGGCCTGGTGGGTGGCGGCGTTATTGAGTTGGGGAGTGGCGCTGTTTGAATATCTCCTCCAGGTGCCCGCCAATCGCATCGGTTTTACCACCCTCTCCCTCCCCCAGCTGAAAATCATGCAGGAGGTGATCACCCTGGTGGTCTTCGCGCCCTTTGCCCTCTTTTATATGAAGCAGCCCTTGAAGCTCGATTATCTCTGGGCCGGGCTCTGCCTGATGGGTGCGGTCTATTTTATCTTCCGCTCCGACATGCCCGCCTCGCTGTGATCCGAGTTCCAGCAGCTGGATGGACATCCCCCTACCAGATGGGATCCAACCCTTTGAGCTTTTCCCGGGCGTGGGAATAGTGGGGGGCAAACTGGGCGACGATGGCCCAAAAGGGGGGGGCGTGATGGCGGTGGGTCAGATGGGCCAGTTCGTGAATCACCACATAATCCACCACCTCCGATGAGGCCATCATGAGCCGCCAGTTGAGGCTGATATCCCCCCGGGCTGAACAGCTTCCCCAGCGGGTTTTTTGCCCGCGAACAGTCAGCTTGCCATAGCGGACCCCCATCTTTTCGGCCCAATAATCCAAACGATGCCTGAAATGATCCCGGGCCGCCCGGCGATACCACCGCTCCAAAAACCAGGTCAGCTGCCCCCCCCCCGGCAAAGGCTCTGGCAGCTGCAACTCCTCCCCGAAACGCTTCACACCCCCCCGCCCCGGGGGCAAAAATCGCAGCACCAGGCGCTCATCCAAAAAAGGCAGGGCAGCCCCATCCCCCAGCACCGGACGTTTTTCCAAAACAGCCTGTGCTTCCCCAAGGCGGGCCTGAATCCAGGGAACATGCTCCCGGACAAAAGCCTCCACCCGACGAATCCCCACCCGCACCGGCCCCCGCACTTCCACTTCCGCTTCCCGGGTTACCCGAAGCGTCAGGCGTTTGCGTCTGGGCACCCGAAACAGGGTATAGGAGATACTCCCCTCCACCAGTCGAATCTCCCCCTGATGCTTCCGGGGGTCGGGCTGAAAGGGCTTTAGCAGTGATTTGACCAAAACGTCCATGAATTGACTTGGATGACCAGGCTGAAAAAATCGTCGCAACCAGCGTGTAAAGTGAGGGTGTTGGCTCTTTATATCCGCAAAAAAAGGGTATCATTTCCCCAGGGCAGCACACTTCGTCGAAAAAACCAGCATCACTATGGGAAGGGAAGCGTTACACTGCAAGGGATGGGTTTGGCGCTGTTTAGGTTTGACCCCAGGGGGGTATTCCCCACACCATGGGCTCTGAGAATCATCCCGGCAGCTGGCAGGATGCCGCTTCATGTTCGATCCAAGGGTTTGACGCCATGCAAAAAGACAACCCCAGCCACCATCCGGATCATCCCTACTGGAAGGCGGTGCCCTGTAACGAACCCTACCAATGCCTCCCGGAACTCTTACCGGAGAGTGAGGCTGCCTCTGAGCCTGACCCTCTCTATCGGCGAGGATGTGACGGCCAGAGCGAAAATGTTTACCAGGGCATCCAGGCCACATCCGATCCCTGGATGGAGATGGCCTGCGAGGAAGCGCTCAAATCGGTCCAAAACGGCGGTGGTCCTTTTGGGGCGGTGCTGATACAAGTGGATCGCGTGAAAGGCCGGGTTGTGCGTTATTGGCGCAACCACAACCATGTGACCCAGTGGCATGACCCCACCGCCCATGCGGAAATTTCGGTTATTCGAGCTGCCTGCCAAGAGCTTGGGGTGTTCAACCTGGGGAAAATACACCGGAAAAGAGCCCTGCTCCCCCAAAAAAGCCGCCACACCCACACCATCCTCTACAGCTCCACCGAACCCTGCCCCATGTGCTATGGAGCCATCGCCTGGGCGCGCATTCCAGCCCTGATTTTTGCCGCCACCCGCTTCGAAGCGGGACAATCAGAAGTCGGCTTTTCCGATGCTGATATCTATCAGGAGCTGGCTCAACCTTATAAAAAACGCCAAAAAATGCGCACCATCCGCCAAGCCCTCAGCCAAAACGCCCAGGCCCCCTTTGAACTCTGGAAACGCAGTGACAAGGAGCACTATTAATTTTTTTAAGATGGATCAGTGAGTCACACCAGCTGGAAGGATCAGAGCGTCAGGTAGAGAGCAGCAGAGCGGATCGATGCTGGTCACTCAGGAGGGATTCCAAGAAAGGATCCTCCAAGTGGTCCGGGGGGAGTTGGAAAAAAACTACCGCCAATATTTGAAAAAATTGACCTCCTGGACCCGGCCAAAAATGCTGCCCTTCTTTGCACCCTGATCCGCCTCATCCTGGGGGATATCGGGCAGTGGGAGCCAATGGCTGGGTTCAATGATGGAATCTTCCTGCAGAGGTACAGTCGGGAGAATCCCCATCACCTCGGCCTGATCATTCACCTGTCCCAGCCAAACCCGCCGACCATCCGAAAAAAGCAGCATTTTGTTTTTTGGCGGCGAAAAGTGACTGATTTCAAACCATAATCCATAGAGGGCCTGGATTTCATGCCAATCCAGCGCTTTGCCCATCTCCTGGGGGGTGATTAAATTCAGCAGATCCTTACCGGAAAAGGCCATAACCGCTCGTCCCATCAATTTTGCCCCATCCAGGGGCCGTTCACCGTTCACACGCTCCAATCAACCACCCCATCCAGCCTTAGTGAGCCCTGCCAACCATCCCCTCCCCAACCCGCGCACCCTAAAGAACAAGGGGGTAAAGGTGCGCAACAAAGCCTAAGTCTATATCCCATGGCCCGTCAACTCGTCCTCCGACTCCACAGGATTTTCCTCGGTCAATGCCTCAATTTCATCCTGGGAGAGGATCGCCTTACCCAAGCTGGAGAGGTTGGCGGCAAATGAGGGGGCTTTGCCTCGAAACTGCTGGATGATCCGCTCCCACACCCTGATTTTGGCTTCCAGGAGGGTGCGGTTGAAAGGTTTGATAAAAAAATCATCCCCCCCCGCATCCAGGCAGCGGGCCAGCTCCTGATCGTCGGTGGTGGCGGTTAAAAAAAGGATGGGTACCAACTGATCGGCGCAGAGCCGTTTGAGTTGGGTGGCTACTTCGCAACCACTGACAAAGGGGAGGTGGATATCCAGAAAGACTAGATCGGGGGTTTTTTCCTTGAAATGGGCCACGCCTTCCGGACCGTTCAGGGCAGCCCGAATTTCATGTCCCTCGTCTCTGAGGATTTCCGTGAGTAACAGACCGATATATCTGTCGTCGTCGATGACCAGTATATCCATAACCCGGTCGCAAATAGCCCTTTCCCAGCACGAAGGATAACCTTCAGGCATTCTCTATTATAGGCATGAAAATTGCAACTAAATTTTATCATTAAAACGAATCCGCTCCTACCACCCTCAACAGCGAAAGCCAGGGAGCCAACACTGACACGGGTAGAAAAAAGAGCGTCTCCGATTGATAGATAAACTGAAAATTTCTGCTTAAACAGCACTCTAACAGGAGCCAAAACGATGAAACAGTGCAAAATAAGCTTGAATAAAAAGGGTTATTGTATCGTGATGGATGGCCGCAAGGTGATCACCGGCATCCAAAATATCGACACTGCCATGGAGATGGCTGCCAAGCTTTTGGACAATCAGGAGTAGGCTTCCCGCCTTTGGGTTGAATGGGGGATGAGGAGAACAGACAGGGATGGTCGATGCTCACCCTCTTTTGACCCAAAGAGCTTAAGAGGCTGCAACATCCTGTGGCTCAAAAGCCAGCCACAAAATGCTCTGGAGCAAAAAAACGAATGGGCAGAAGAGCAGGACGCCCCCTTTTCATGATCTCAATCGAAAAGTCCCGCCCGAATCTCTCTGCCAACCGTTATCTGCCAGCACCAAGCCCGATCTTTGGATCCCCAAGCCATCCCAGCCCAGGCCTGAATCATCCAGAACTCTCTCCAGGCAGTCAACCACCAGACCAAGCCCCATCCCTTCCCAATGCTCTCCCCCTCAAACTTCCAGCCTTAGACGTCCCCACCAACAGCGAATATTTCCACCAAGCCGCTTCTATCCCGTAAAAAAAACCAAGCTATTTTTCCAGCATAGCCATGGCAGCCTCCGGCTTGAAGCGGATATCCACGTAATGTTTGAGGGTGCTGACACAAAAGCGCAGATGATAGACGTCACAGCCACGACACTCCTGGGAGGTGGCGTTGCACTGGTTTTCCTTGTTGGCCCAACAGGGAAAATCTTGATCTGTAATGACCGGACACCCTTGTTTACCGGTATATTCGCAATTTTTTCGCTCCCAGCAGGGGATGAGCGCCATGAGTCGGCGAATCCCTGCGATGGAGATGGAAGACTTGATCATCTTACGGATTTCGATCAGCCACTCCACATCCCGCTCGGTAAAGTAGCGGGTTCCTGCAGCATTTTTAAAGGCGATAAACAGCCCTTCGCGTTCATACATGTGAATGGTGCGAATGGAGATGCCCAGGCGCTTGGCCACCACGCCGATCTTCATCATTTGCTCCGGTTCTATCGTCTCCGCCACGAGAGGAAAATCCACTACACTGGCGTTTGCCATGTTGCCCCCTTCCCTGTGTTAAAGCTCGAAAGACCTCCATCTCTTATACCTATGAATGGCAGAAAAGTGTGCGAATGCCCAGCAAAATCTGGCGACCGGAAGATGTTAACAACATAACATCCTGAAATAATATTGAAAAAAAATGTCCGATAATAAAGTCATTCCCCTGTCAATTTACCCTCATCTCTTTAAAAATCCACTCCTGACCGACAGATATAAAGCTTGTTGTCCCTTCAAAAAATCCGCTTTTGCAAGCCAATGGGGAGGGGTATGAAAAACGGGAGGGGAGACTTCACCCCCTCCCGTTCAGATCAACTCTTCAGGCACAGATCTCAACAATGGCCGTATCGAAAGTTTTTATCCGACAATCGCTCCATGACTGAAAAAAGAGCCTCCAATCCCAGAACCCCATCGATCCCCGAAAGCCCGGCCATCCCCTCAACTTTCACCCCTAAAATTTCGGAAAACGGGCCGCCTCTCCCAGCGCCTCTTCGATGCGGATCAGCTGATTGTATTTGGCGACCCGATCAGAACGGCTCAAAGATCCGGTTTTGATCTGACCTGCATTGGTGGCCACCGCAATGTCGGAGATGGTGGTGTCTTCGGTCTCACCGGAACGGTGGGAAATCACTGTGGCAAAGTTGGCCCGTTGCGCCATTTCCACCGCTTCCAGGGTTTCGGTCAGGGTGCCGATCTGATTCACCTTGACCAAAATCGCATTGCCCACCCCTTCGCGGATGCCCCGGGCGAGAATGTCCGAGTTGGTCACAAACAGATCATCCCCCACCAGGTTGATCTTGGAGCCCAGGGCTTCGGTCATCGCCTTCCAGCCATCCCAATCATTCTCGTCAAAGCCATCCTCAATGGACAAAATAGGATAACGCTCACACAGATCGGCATAAAAACGAACCAGCTCGTCCACCCCCATGTCACGCCCCTCTCCCGTCAGTTTGTAGGTTTTGGAGGCGGCATCATAAAACTCCGAAGAGGCGCAATCCAAAGAGAGGGCGATATCCTCTCCGGGCTTAAACCCGGCCCGCTCAATGGCCTTGAGGATCATGCGGATCGCCTCTTCGTTGGACTCCAGATCCGGGGCAAAGCCACCCTCATCCCCCACGGCGGTGTTGAGCCCCTTATCCGAAAGCACCTTTTTGAGGTTATGGAACACCTCCGCCCCCATACGCACCGCTTCAGCGACGTTGGGTGCGGAGACCGGCATGATCATGAATTCCTGAATATCAACGTTGTTGTCCGCATGGGCGCCACCGTTGATGATGTTCATCATGGGCATGGGCAGCAGCCGGGCGTTAACCCCGCCCAGATAACGATAGAGGGGTTGGGCGGACTCTTCGGCAGCGGCCTTGGCGGCAGCGAGGGAGACCCCCAGAATGGCATTGGCTCCCAGCCGGGATTTGTTGGGGGTACCATCCAGCTCGATCATGCGATGATCCAGATCGGCCTGATCCAACACCTCCATCCCCAGGAGCGCCTGGGCGATCTCGTTGTTAACGCCCCCCACCGCCTGGCGCACACCCTTGCCCAGATAGCGGGATTTATCTCCATCCCGCAGCTCCACCGCTTCCCGGGCGCCGGTAGAAGCTCCAGAAGGCACCGCTGCCCGGCCAAAGGCCCCCTCCTCGGTAAAGAGATCGACCTCGACCGTGGGGTTGCCCCGGGAATCTATGATTTCACGGGCGTGGATTTCAGCAATGGCACTCATATCGTATTCGCTCCAAATTTTATGGGGGTGTATGTCGGATGTTTGATGGATGTGGGCTCAGATGGGTTTAAAAACCAAATCCGGTTTGCGGGCCGCGATGGTTTCATCCAAACGTTTGACCGGGGTGGTGTGGGGGGCATTTTTGACCCGCTCCGGGTCGTTTTGGGCCTCCTCACGAATCGCGGTCATGGCGGCCACAAAGCGGTCCAGGGTCTCTTTTGACTCTGTCTCTGTGGGTTCGATCAACAGACACTCCGGAACCAGTGACGGAAAATAGATCGTCGGAGCGTAAAAGCCATAATCCAATAAACGCTTGGCAAAATCGAGGGCGGTCACCCCGTAGCCCCGCGCTTCGGATTTCAAGGTGACGATAAATTCATGGGTCGCCCTACGCTCAGGAAAAGCCAGGGTAAACCCGGCTTCCTGCAAGCGCACCATGAGATAATTGGCATTCAAGGTGGAATAACGGGCGATGCGTTGTAAACCCGTCTCCCCGGTCAAGCGCATATAGCCATAAGCCCGAAGCAGCACCCCGATGTTACCCATAAAGGTGGAAAGCCGCCCCATGGTTTCAGGAAGGGCCTCTTCATCCAACCAGTGGTAACCCGCTTTGGCTGGGTCGTACCCTACCAGAGGGGTGGGTAGAAACGGCTTCAACTTGGCCCCTGCCCCCACCGGCCCAGCTCCGGGTCCACCACCGCCATGGGGGGTGGCAAAGGTTTTGTGGACGTTGACGTGCACCACATCAAAGCCCATATCCCCCGGACGGGTCAGACCAGCGATGGCATTCAGGTTGGCCCCGTCATAGTAGAGAAGCCCCCCGGCCTCGTGAATCACCCGGGCAATCTCAACCACCTGCCGCTCAAACACCCCCAAAGTGGAAGGATTGGTCAGCATGAGCCCGGCGGTTTGGGGGCCGACAGCCTCCCGCAATGCCCCCAGATCCACATCTCCCTGGCTATCGGTGGGAATCTCCCGGACGGTATAACCGCACATCGCAGCAGTGGCGGGGTTGGTGCCGTGGGCGGCATCGGGGATGAGAATTTCCGAACGGGCGTGATCCTCTCTGGCATCGTGATAGGCCCGAATCATCGCGACCCCGGCCAGCTCTCCCTGGGCGCCAGCCATGGGGGCCAACGATACCGCCTCCATGCCGGTCACCTCCCCCAGCATCTGCTGCAACTCAAACAGCGTCTCAAGCACTCCCTGCCCCTGGCTCTCCGGGGCCAAAGGGTGACGACTCAAAAAACCCGGCAGCATCGCCAAACGGTGGCAGATGCGGGGGTTGTATTTCATGGTGCAGGATCCCAAGGGATAAAAATGGGTATCCACACTAAAGTTGAGCTGGGAAAGACGGGTATAGTGGCGCACCACATCCAGCTCCGACACTTCCGGCAGAGGGGGGGGCGCTTTCCGCAAAAAACGTTCCGGCAGATCGATTCCCTGGATTTGATCCCCTGGTTTGTTGGCTGGGGAAAAAGGAGTCTCGGGAACCTGATGGGGATTACCCCGCCCCGCACTTCCCTGCTCAAATATCAGTTTATTCACCCCTCACCTCCTTCTCCGGCGGCGGCATTCAGTACCTGACCAAGCGCCCGGGCAAAGTGATCGATATCTTCCGGCGTTTTGGTTTCGGTGGCACACACCAAAAGCTCCCCTGCCAGGGCTGGATAGGTGGTTTGCAGGGGGTATCCTCCGGCAATGCCCTTTTGAGCCAGTTCATCCAGCACCCCTTCCATGGTGAGGGGGGTTTCCAGGGTGAGGACGGCCTCGTGGAAAAAGGGGGCATCGAAGAGGGGCTTGACTCCGGGAATGGCAGACAGTTTTTCCACCAGAGCCCGGGTGTTGGCGATGCAGGCGGCTGCAACCTGTCCCAATCCGTCCGGCCCCAATATCGACAGATGAATCGCTGCGGCCACGGTCATCAGCCCCTGGTTGGTGCATATGTTGGAGGTCGCTTTGGAGCGGCGGATGTGTTGTTCCCGGGCCTGAAGGGTGAGGACAAAGCCCGATTTTCCCTCCCGATCACGGGTGCGGCCGATGATTCTTCCCGGCATCTGCCTTAAATGAGCCTTGCGACAGGTGAGAAAGCCAAAATAGGGGCCGCCGGAACTTAATGGTGCTCCCAAAGGTTGACCCTCCCCACAAGCGATATCCGCCCCTTTTTTGCCCCACTCCCCCGGCGGCTTCAAAAGCCCCAGGGAGACGGGATTGACCAGCCCAACGACCACGGCTCCGATCTCATGGGCCCAATCAGTCAGATCATCCGCCTCCTCCAGCACCCCAAAAAAATTGGGCTGGGGAATCACCAACACCGCCACCTCCCCCTTGCTGAATTCAGCCAGAGAGGTGGTGGAAATCTGCCCGGTGAGAGGATCAAAGGGCAGCTCCCGAACCGTAATTCCCTGGTAATGGGTGAGGGTGAAAACCACTTGGCGATAGTGAGGATGCACCGAGGCCGGGATCAGCACCAGGCCGTTTTTAACCTGGCGGTTGGCGCGAATCCCCATCAGCACCGCCTCCCCCAAGGCGCTCGCCCCGTCGTAGAGGGAGGCGTTGGAGGCGTCGAGCCCGGTAAGGCCGGCCATCATGGATTGATATTCGTAGAGAACCTGCAAAATCCCCTGACTGGCTTCCGCCTGGTAAGGCGTATAGGCGGAATAAAACTCTCCCCGGCCTGCAATTTCCCACACCGGTGCCGGGATGTGGTGTTCATAGGCTCCCGCCCCCAAAAAGGAGAGCACCCCCCGATCCCGATCAGCCCGTTCGCTCATGAGGCGGCTTAGAGCCATCTCGCTTAAAGCCGGGGGAAGGTGGCCCTGGGAGCGGTTATGCAGCGCCGGGGGAATCTCATCAAAAAGCGCATCAAGGTCGGAAACGCCGATGGCGGCAAGCATTTCAGAAAGATCGGACGCTGTATGGGGGATGAAGGGCATGTTTTACTTTCCAATCAAGCGGATCCAAAATGATTCAGCCTGGATCGTTCAAATCAACAAAAACGCTCAAACCTCAGCCTATCTGTGCATTGAGGGAAAGAACCTCCGGGCCAAAAGTCTCCACATGAAATTGAATGGCAGACTGAACATCGGAAATGGCCTCTTCAAATGAGTCTCCCTCTCCAACCACCACTCCCTTTAACCCCAGAGGGTAGGCGACACAACCGTCCGGATGTTTTTCCACGACGATTTTTATCCCCTTCAACATGATCAGCTCCTATAAATTGCTTGGAGTCACTCAATCTTGAACGCACTCTTGCCAAAGCGCACAAAAGGTGGACGCACCACCTCTACCGGTTGTCGCCGACCCCGCATCTCCACTTCGAGCTTTTGGCCCTGCTTGATCTGCCGCTGCACCCGAGCCAGGGCGATCCCCGCCTCCAGGGTGGGGGAATAACCGCCGCTGGTGATCTCCCCAACAAGCTCTTCCCCAACAAACAGCTTTTGGTGATTGCGCAACACCCCCCGCCCCTCCAAAATCAACCCCACCCGCTTCATCTCCGGGGGATCTTCCCGAAAAGGCTCCAGGGCGGAGCGACCCATGAATTTTCGTTTTTTCGGCTTCCAGGAGAGGGTCCAGGCCAGGCCGGACTCAAAGGGATTGGTCTCCTCGTCCATATCCGCGCCGTATAAATTAAATCCCGCTTCCAGGCGCAGGGTGTCCCGAGCGCCCAAACCGCAAGGGGTTGCCCCCGCCTCCAAAAGATCGTCCCAAAGCCGTCCCACCAGGGTCGTTGAGAGCATCACCTCAAAGCCATCTTCTCCCGTATAGCCGGTTCTGGCCAGCATGCCCTCGCCATAGCGATCCAGCAGGTCATCTTCCAGGGTGATGGCGGAAAAGGGGGGCAGCTCCATAATCTCTTCGGTCAAAAATCCCGCCAGCTTCGACCAGGCTTTGGGGCCCTGCACCGCCAGCATCGCCAGATCCTGTCGCTCTCGAACCGTCACCCACCCCTCTCCCGTTTGGCTGGTCAGCTCTTCTGCCGCTCGGCCAATCCAGCTGATATCCTTCTCCCGGGTGCCCGCATTCACCACCATGCGAAAATGTTGGTGCCCCAGACGATAGAGAATGACATCGTCCACCACCCCTCCCCGCTCGTTCAAAAGCAGGCCATAACGGGCGGCACCATGACCAAACTCACGCATGCTGCCGGCAAAAATCCGCTCCAAAAGCCCGACCGCCCCCATTCCCTCGATATCCAAAACACCCATATGGGAGACATCGAACACCCCGCAATGGTTCCGAACCTCGTGATGCTCCTTGATCTGGGAGCCGTAGTGTAGGGGCATGCGCCAGCCGGAAAAATCCACCATCCGACCGCCTAAGGCGACATGTTGATCATGGAGTTGCGTTTTCATGGTCTAAAAGCGTTCCCAAAAATGCCTGAGCCGGGGGATAGGATACGTCACCCCCACCGAGAAGGGTTATTTGACCGCTTCATCCACCTGTTTGAGAGAGCGGAGAAGTTCCTCCAGTTGATCGAAAGGAACCATGTTGGGGCCATCACAGGGGGCGTTGTCCGGATCGGGATGGGTTTCCAAAAAGACCGCTGCAATACCGGTAGCGACGGCTGCCCGGGCCAACGGTGGTACAAATTGGCGCTCCCCACCGGTGCTCCCCCCCATCCCCCCGGGTTGCTGTACCGAATGGGTGGCATCGAACACCACCGGGGAGCCTGTAGCGGTCATGATCGCCAATCCCCGCATATCCACCACCAGATCCCGATGGCCGAAGGAGGTTCCCCGTTCACAAAGAAGCACCTGGCCGTTGCCGGTCGCAGCCGCTTTTTGCGCCACCCGGGCCATATCATCGGGGGCCAAAAACTGCCCCTTCTTGATGTTGACTGGCAGTCCAGTGGCAGCAACTCCTTGGATATAATCGGTCTGGCGACAGAGAAAAGCGGGGGTTTGCAGCATATCCACCACATCCGCTGCAGCTCTGGCCTGGGGGGCATCGTGGACATCGGTAATCACCGGCACCCCCAACTCCGCCTGTACCTTGGCCAAAATCGCCAACCCCTCTTCCAGCCCCGGCCCTCGAAAGCTCGACAAGGAGGTGCGATTGGCCTTATCGAAAGAGGATTTATAGATCAGGGGAATCCCTACCCGGCCAGCGATCTTCTGGATGATGGCCGCACTCTCCAGGGCAAACGCCTCCCCCTCGATGACACAGGGTCCGGCGATCAACACCAGGGGCAGATGATTGCCAAAAGTGACCGGCCCCACCTTGATTTCATTCAGCAGGATCGACTCATCCATTGCCATGTTCCAGACTGGCTCGAATGAAAGCGGCAAACAGGGGGTGGGGTTTTCTGGGGCGGGATTTAAATTCGGGATGAAACTGGCAGGCGACAAAATAGGGATGATCCGCCAGCTCCACCATCTCCACCAGTTCGTTATCCGGGCTCATACCGGAAAAAACCAGCCCCGCCTCCTCCAGCTGCTCTCTATAGCTGTTGTTAAACTCATAGCGGTGGCGGTGGCGTTCTGAAATATCCAGCGTACGGTAGGCTTGGAACGCCTGGGTGTCGGTTTTCAGGGTGCAGGGGTAGGCCCCCAGACGCATGGTGCCCCCTTTGTCCGATTTCGCATCCCGTTTTTGCAGCTTTTCCCCATCCAGCCATTCAGTCAAAAGACCGATCACCGGGTCGCAGCCATTATCGGCAAATTCCGAGGAGTGGGCCTTGGGCAGCCCGGCAACGTTGCGGGCAAACTCCACGACAGCCATCTGCATACCCAGGCAGATGCCAAAATAGGGCACTTTCTTTTCCCGGGCATAGCGGATGGCGGCAATTTTACCCTCCACCCCCCGCTCGCCAAAGCCACCCGGCACCAAAATGCCATCCACCCCCCGCAAAAGGGCGTCGGGATCTTCCTGTTTGAGTTCTTCAGCATCCACCCAGCGCAGGGCCACCCGGCTGTCGTTGGCGATGCCGCCATGGCTCAACGCTTCGGTCAGAGACTTGTAGGCCTCCTTGAGACCGACATATTTGCCCACAATACCGATGGTCACCTTGTGGGTGGGCTTTTCCACCTTGCGCAACACCTCTTCCCAGTCATCCATACGGGGTTCGGTGGCAGGCAGGCTCAACACCGAAAGCACCTTGCGGGCCAGCCCTTCCAGATAGAGGGCAAAGGGCACCCGGTAGATGGTTTCCTGATCCACACAGGAGATCACCGCATCCCGGTCAACGTTACAAAACAGGGCGATCTTTTTCTTCTCTCCCTGGGGAATTTCCCGATCAGAGCGGCAGATCAAAATATCGGGCTGAATACCGATGGCCCGCAGCTCCTTCACCGAGTGCTGGGTGGGCTTGGTCTTAAGCTCCCCGGCGGTGGGAATGTAGGGGAGCAGGGTGAGATGAACAAAGAGGGTGTTGTCCTTGCCGAGATCAATCCGCAGCTGCCGAATCGCTTCCATAAAGGGCAGGGATTCGATATCCCCCACCGTGCCGCCTATTTCGATGATGGCGATATGGGCATCCGCGCCAACACTCAGGATGGCTTCCTTGATAGCGTCGGTGATATGGGGAATCACCTGCACCGTGGAGCCCAGATAGTCCCCCCGCCGCTCCTTGCGAATGACCGACTGGTAGATGCGACCGGTGGTAAAATTATTCGCCCGGCTCATGGGATGATCCAAAAACCGCTCGTAGTGACCCAAATCCAGATCGGTCTCGGCCCCGTCGTCAGTGACAAACACCTCACCATGCTGGAAGGGGCTCATGGTACCCGGATCCACGTTGATGTAGGGATCGAGTTTTTGGATGGTCACTTTGTAGCCCCGAGCCTGGAGCAGACAACCCAGGGAGGCTGCGGCAAGCCCCTTGCCCAGGGAGGAAACCACACCCCCGGTTACGAAAACGAATTTGGCCATGGTGGAAGCTTGGACCCTTTCTCAAGGATGGCTGGCAGATGAAATCCCTCTCAAAGCCGGACTATATCAGACCCAATGGAGTGGGTACAGAAAGGGAAAGTCGGGCTGTGGACGGATCGGCTCGGGAGAATTTTTCAATGAAAATTTTCGATTGAATGCAGAAGGAGATAGCCAAATTCCACAGGCTCCGGGAAAATTCCCTCCTCTGTGTTGGCACGAATATTCCTAACATCCCCCCAGACCACGCCGATTCGTCAACCCTTTGGCAGATCGGCCAGGAATGCCCATACCCAACTACCTGGAAAGCCCATCAACCCCATGGCCATCATGCAGTTCGATAAAATTTCCCGAAAGAGCGCTATGAGTTGCCCGGTCTGTGCTGGACATCCGGCCCATATCTATCGCTGTTCCGATTGTGGGGAAGTGCGCTGCGGCAACGCCAAATGTACCGGCTCCAAAGGATCAACCATCCCCTGGTGGGCGGGATCCGGAGCCCAGTGCCGCAACTGCGGGAAGGGCCACTATCGGATGATGCCCTTTGTGGGCGAAGAGATGGATCAATTTATTCAGGCTTACCGACTCCAGCGCCTGACGACCTGCCAACCGTCACGACAAAGAGCCGCTTAAGATCCAAAAATCGCTTGGCCACCCGAAGAACATCGGCTTGGGTAACCTCCCGAATCCGCTCAGGCCACTGCTCCAGATAATCCCACCCCCGGCGATAAAAACCGATGGCGCTCCAGTTGCTGGCAAGCTTGCCCAAACCATCCAAACGCAACGGAAACGAGCCGGTAAGATAACGCTTGGCGTCCAAAAGCTCTTCCGCCGTCACCCCCTCAGCCACCATCCGTTCCAGCTCATGACGAATCAACGCTATCGCCTCCCCCGTGGATGCGGTCTTGGTCTGCATCCCCACCATAAACGGTCCCCGCCCCATCAGAGGGGAAAAATAGGAATAGACCGAATAAGCCAGCCCCCGTTTTTCCCGCACCTCCTCGGTCAACCGGCTGCCAAACCCACCGCCACCCAGAATGTGATTCATCACCAACGCCGGAAAATAGTCGGGATCGTTGCGGTTGAAACCCACCAAACCCATGCGGATAACGGTTTGCGGGAGATCCTTCTCGATATGTACCTGGCGGCCAGCTCTCTGGCGCTCTGCCAAGGGAATGGCTCCATTCACCCCGGGTTCAGAATTCAAACCTGAAAGATAGCGGGCAACCAACCCCCGCAAACGGGATTCACTCACATCCCCGGCCACCGCCAACACCATGCCCGGAGCCCGGAAGGCATTATCGTGGTAAGCCTCAAGGTCTTTCAGGGTGATGGCTGCCACACTCTCAGGAGTGCCCTTCACCGGGCGGGCATAGGGGTGGCCTGCATAAAGCTGCGCCATGATGGCACGACCCGCTATCGCCCTTGGCCGCTCCTGGTCCTTGATGAGGCTCGCCAGACGCTCCGAGCGGGCACGTTCAAAATCAGCGCTGTCAAAACGGGGCTTCATCAAGGCGTCCGCCAACATCGACCACGCTTCATCCAAATGTTCGGTCAGGGTGGTGAGAGAAACCTCCATGGAATCACGATGGGCATCCGCCCCCAAGGAAATCCCATAAAAATCCATGCGCTCCCGAAAGGCCTTGGAATCCTGATCCCCTCCCCCCTCGTTAAACATCCAGGCGGTGAGAGATGCCAACCCTTCCTTGCCCTCAGGATCGTAAGTGGCCCCAGCTGGCACCAAAAGACGTAGCTCCACCATCGGGTTGGCAGAGTTCTCCACCAGAATAACCGTCAAACCCTCCCGGGTCTGAAAGTGGCGCAAATCTCCACCAATCCCGGCCAAGGGCTCTCCCCAGGGAATCAGAACAAAGGCCAGCAGAAACCACAGACAGGATTGAACCCGGCGGTTCGAGGAAATCATCGTTTTGTTCTTTTGGAGAGGGGTCATATCAAAAGGGGTCATATCAAAAGGAGTCATGCCAACTCGGTTTCAATCGATAGGTGTGATTTTGCTGGAAAGGAAAAAAAGCAAAACCGTAGGGGCAAGCCCCTACAACCCCAGGGGGATGTAAGGCAAATTCAAAAGAAAATTCAAAATCAAAGGAAAATTCAAAATCAAAAAACAAACCGTAGGGGCAAGCCCCTACAACCCCAGGGGGATGTAAGGCAAATTCAAAAGAAAATTCAAAATCAAAGGAAAATTCAAAATCAAAAAACAAACCGTAGGGGCAAGCCCCTACAACCCCAGGGGGATGTAAGGCAAATTCAAAAGAAAATTCAAAATCAAAGGAAAATTCAAAATCAAAAAACAAACCGTAGGGGCAAGCCCCTACAACCCCAGGGGGATGCAAGGCAAATTCAAAAGAAAATTCAAAATCAAAGGATAAATCAAGATCAAAGGACAAACCTTGGGGGAAAGAATTCCCCCAAACCCCCATCTTTTTTTTTAATAGTTTAAGTCAAAAGCAGAAAAATCAACCATCCAACTCCGGCAACAACACACCAACCGTCATCGCCTCGGGCCGAAGATATTTCCTTGCCACCCGCTGAACATCCTCTGCCGTCACCAACCTGATCCGATCAGGATAACCCTCCAAAACAAGCCGCCAATCAATGTCACTGACAAAAAGACGACCAATCGTCCAAGCAATGGTGTCAATGGAATCCCTGGCATAAATGTGCCCGGCAATCAAACCATTCTTAGCCCGCTCCAACTCCCTGGAAGTCACCGGCTCCCGAACCATCCGAGCCACCTCCTCCAAAACAACCTCTTCCACCCTTGAAACCGAAACCCCGGGCTTGGGACTCGCCGAAAGACTGAAAAGCGCCGGATATCGGGAAATACCCCCAAATGAAGCCCCAGCCCCAATAGCCAACCCCTCATCCACCACCAAACGCTGATAAAGACGGCTCGACCCACCACTACCCAACACCGTCACCAATAAATCCAAAGGAAAAACATCCCGACCCAACCTGTCATCCGCCAAAGTCGGGGTGAGAATACCAGCAAACCACCGGGATAAGGTCGCCCCCTTCTCCCGAACCTCAATACGCTGACCCTTCACAGGAGAAACCACAGGCAAAACCGCAGGAGGCGCCAAAGCCGGATTGGGAGGAAGCGGACCGAAATATTTCCCGATCCAAGTAGCCGCCTGCTTAAACTCCAAATCCCCTACCACCACCAAAAGCGCATTGTTGGGAGCATAATAACGCCGATACCAGTCGGAAAGATCCGCCAGAGTATGGTTTTCCAAATCAGCCATCAAACCAATCACCGGACGACCGTAAGGATGATCCCCAAAAGCCAAAGCACGGAATTTTTCCATCATCCGCGCCACCGGCTTGTTTTCCACCCGACTGCGACGCTCTTCCCGAACCACCAGATTTTCAGCCTGGAACTCAGACTCCGAAAGCACCAAATGACGCATCCGGTCCGCTTCAAGCTTTAAAGCCAGCTCCAACCGGTCCGCCGCAAATTTGATGTAATAGTTGGTATAGTCACGAGAGGTGGAGGCGTTATCATCGCCGCCATTGCGGGAAACAATCTTGCTGAACTCACCCGGAGCTATCGTGCGGGTGCCCTGGAACATCATATGCTCCAGCATGTGGGCAAGGCCGGTCTTGCCGTCCGCTTCGTCCACCGCCCCAACCCGATACCACACCTGGGAAATCACCACCGGCGCCTTGGGCTCCCGCACCAGAACAACCTGCAAACCGTTGCCAAGGGTAAACGAACGCGCATCCAACGCCTGGGCGCCAGCAGGAAAAATCAAACAAAGGAGGCCTGCGAACAATCCAAAAACCGCCGCCAACCCCCTACTTCCTGGATAAAACCTCCACCACCCCGAAACGCTTTTCACAATCACCAGCTCCAGCCCCTTATGGGTTTACCATCCAATCGGGCAATCTTTCCTGCTCATCCCGATCCAATGGGGCCGCCTCTCCAGAGTCGGGAGAATCAAAAAGAATGGTGCCAGCACTTTTGGCCGGGGTACCGTCATTGTCCGGATTGACCCAATTTTCAGAACTTCCCTCCCCCTGGGTAGAGGCTGGCAGTTGGTCGAGATCCGGTGGAATGTCCAGAGGTTCCCGAGTCGGCACCCGAGCCGGGTCCAGAAGATTATCCTCCCAAGGCACGGGAATGTTGCCCGAACAGGCGGAAATCAGGAGTACAATCCCCAAAAGGGGCCATAGGCGTAGACGTTTCATGAGGCCTTACCCGTCGCTCGAATGGTTGAAGGATCCAGCCCGGGCAAGGCCGATACCGTTGCCCGTCAGAATACCGTTGGATTGTACCGCAACGACAAATCGCTGCTGTTTGTGCATCAAGGCGCTGTCAAATTGTCCCACAGCAGCAAACCAATACCCAAAGTGATGGCGCTGTCAGCCAAGTTAAAGACCGGCCAGGAGAGATCATGCCAATGTACGTGGATAAAGTCCACAACCCAACCAAAACGCAGTCGGTCGATCAAATTACCCACCGCCCCCCCTAAAACCAATGCCAGGGCATAAGTCATCCAGAGGGTTTCTGTTCGCCACAGCAAAATCAGAATCGCCACCGTCGCTAACGCAGCCACCCCCACCAGGAGCAGTTCCCGCCAGAAAGGTGGCAGATCCGTAAACACTCCGAAGGCCGCCCCCAGATTGTGGACCAGCACCAAATCCAAAAAACCCGGGATAAGCGTGATCCCCCGATCCGCCAGCAGTGCCGTCATCCACCATTTGGTGATTTGATCAGCCAGCAACACCACCAGAGCCAACAATGGCCCCAACACTCGAGGTTTCAATAACCACATGATCCGTCAACCAGCCATATCAAGGCCACTCACCACCCCCACACAGCGGGGACACAACTCCGGATGGGTCGAATCCCGGCCCACACCACCATCCCGATTCCAACAGCGGGTACACTTATCTCCATCGGCGGAATGATAGGCCACCTTGAGCGTCTCCTCCTCCAACACCCCTTTCAGTCCCTCAGGTGCCTCAGCCAAAGGCCGCAAATCCACCGAAGCGACGATAAAGAGGCGGGAAAGCTCAGGAAAGCCTTTGAGAAAATCGATCAGATCATCGTTACCATAAAGCGTCAGCGCCGCTTGCATGAAAGAACCGATGCGTTTTTCATTACGGGCCCCTTCCAACAGGCGATAACAAGCCCCTCTCACCCGGCGCAGCCGCTCCCAATCCCGGGCCAACCCCTCATCCAGCCATTGGGGATGGGCCTTGGGAAACTGGGCCAGGTGCACCGAGGAGGCCCGCTTTTCCCCGGCCATTTGGTCCCACTCTCCCATGTATTGCCACATCTCCTCGGCAGTGAAGGAAAAAATCGGGGCCATCAGCCGCACCAGGGATTCCAGGGTTTCGTGGAGCACGGTCTGGGCGCTGCGCCGCTCCAGGGAATCCTCCCCGTCGCAATAGATCCGATCCTTGATGATATCGAGATAAAAAGCCCCCATATCCACCGCACAAAAATAGTGGAGATCCTGATAGACCTTATGGAAGGAATAAGCGTCATAGGCCCCCTGCACCTCGGTAATCAGGTGGCCGAGACGATCCAGAGCCCAGCGATCCAGCGAGGGCATCTGTTCATGGGCGACCCGATGTTTGGTCGCATCAAAATCCGCCAGATTGCCCAAAAGAAAACGCACCGTATTGCGAATCCGCCGGTAGCTGTCGGAGAGCCCCTTGAGAATTTCGTTGGAGATGCGAATGTCAGCGGCATAATCCTCAGCCGTCACCCACATCCGCAGGATATCCGCCCCATACTGCTTGGTCACCTTTTCCGGAGCAATCACATTGCCCATGGACTTGGACATCTTGCGGCCCTTGCCATCCACCACAAAACCATGGGTCAGGACCGCTTTATAGGGGGCCTTCCCCCGGGTGCCCACCGAAGCCAAAAGGCTCGAATGAAACCAGCCCCGATGCTGATCCGACCCTTCCAGGTAGAGATCCGCCGGTGAGGAAAGATCCTCCCGCTGCTCCAGCACCGCCGCATGGGTCACCCCGGAATCAAACCAGACATCGAGAATATCCGACTCCTTGGCAAACGCAGCGCCACCACACTTTTTGCAGCAATACCCCTCCGGGAGAAAATCAACCGCTTCCCGTTCAAACCAAACATCCGCCCCCGCCTCTTCCACCGCATCGGCAATGGTGTCCAGCACCCCCTTATCCAGCACCTGCTCGTCACATTTTGAACAGGAGATCACCGTAATCGGCACCCCCCAGGCCCGCTGCCGGGAGACGCACCAGTCGGGCCGGGCTTCCACCATGTTATAGATCCGATCCCGCCCCCAATGGGGAATCCAGCGGGTAGCATCAATGGCGCTGAGAGCTTTTTTCCGCAGCGCATTCTCCTCCATGGAGATAAACCATTGGGGAGTGGCCCGGGTAATCACCGGTTTGTGGCAGCGCCAGCAGTGGGGATAGCTGTGGTTCAGTGTTTCCACATGAATCAGCCGCCCCTCACTCTTCAACAGTTCCACCACCCGGGCGTTGGCCTTGAACACATGCTCCCCGGCAAAATGGGGGGTTCCTGCCACAAAAATGCCCCGGTCATCCACCGGATTGAAGGGTTTCAGCCCATAACGAATGCCCACCGCATAGTCTTCATTACCGTGGCCGGGGGCGGTATGCACACAACCGGTCCCCGCCTCCAGGGTGACGTGATCCCCCAGAAGAATGGGGGCGTCCTGATCCAGATAGGGATGACGAAAACGTTTGTTTTCCAGGGCTGAGCCGTCAAACCGATGGAGCACCGAAAAATCGGTCACCGCCATCCCCATCGCCTCGGCCATTCCCTCCCAGAGGGCCTCCGCCACAATCAGCACCTCCCCAGAGGCCAGGTTTCCCCCACCCCCCGAATTTTCAGCACTGAGGGCCACATAGGTCAGGCCGCCGTTCAGAGAAACAGCCAGATTGCCCGGAATGGTCCAGGGGGTGGTGGTCCAGATCACCACGGACACAGCCGCATCCCCGGCCAAACCCGGAATCACCTCTGCCAGGGATTCCCCCTCAGCCAGAGGAAACTTGACGTGGATGGCGGTGGAGTCATGATCCTGATATTCCACTTCCGCTTCGGCCAGGGCGGTGGCATCCCCCGCACACCAATAGACCGGTTTGAACCCCTTATAGAGTCCGCCATTTTGTAAAAAGGCGATAAGCTCCCGCACGATCTGGGCTTCGAAGGGATAGTTCATGGTGAGATAGGGGTTGTCCCAATCTCCAATCACCCCCAGGCGCTTGAATTCATCCCGCTGGGTATCGACCCACTTTTGGGCAAAAGCGCGACAGCGGCGGCGAAAATCGACCCGGCTGATATCCTCTTTTTTCTGTTTTTTCTTTTTCAGCTCCTGCTCCACCTTGGTTTCGATGGGCAGGCCGTGGCAATCCCAGCCGGGCACATAGTTGGCATCAAAACCCATCATCTGCCGGGATTTGACGATGACATCCTTCAAAACCTTGTTGATGGCATGGCCCATGTGCAGATGGCCGTTGGCATAGGGGGGACCATCGTGAAGAACAAAGGTAGGCTTGCCGCTCCCCGCCTCACGCAGCAGGCGATAAAGTTCCATCTCCTGCCATTTTTTCAAAATGGTGGGTTCTCTACCCGGCAGATTGGCCCGCATGGGAAACGGGGTCTTGGGCAGATGGACAGTCTCCTTATAATCCACGAAATCAACTCCTTATGGCGTGGTACGTTCAGCCCGCTCAAGGGTGGCACCTTCAGTCTGCTTCGGTGTGGTGCGTTCAGTCCCCTTAAACGTCATACCATTCAGTCAGCGTTTTATTGGATATTCCGGATTGAGGCTACAGTCGATCAGCTGAAAAAAATACGGCCACCTCAACCGATTAGTGTACAAAAAAGAGCGTGCCCGGGCCATACCGCCTGTGAGTGAAAATCCAGACGGGGCCGTCAACGCTTAAATGGCAAAAAAAGCCTGGGCCTGGGCCACATCCTTGGATATCTGCTCCACCAGGGCTTGGGGGCCTGAAAAACGCACTTCTCCCCGCAAGCGCTTGCGGAAACGAACTCTGAGCACCTTCCGATAGAGATTGCCACAGGGGGCCAGCAGGTGGGTTTCCAGACCGAGCCCAACATCTCCGAAGGTGGGATTGCGCCCCAGGTTGGCGACTCCGGGAAGCCAGCCCCCATCCACCCGACCTTCCACCACATAGACTCCCGGGGGGGGATGCAAAAGCCCGCTCAAGGTCAGGTTGGCGGTGGGAAACCCCAGCCCCTTACCCCGTTGTTGGCCACGCCCCACCCGTCCTTCTATTTCAAAGGAGCGTCCCAACAGCCTCTCAGCAGTGGCAAAATCCCCCTCGCCTACCGCCTGGCGGATGCGGGTGGAGGAGACCGGCTGGCCATCCACTTGGTGCAGGGATTGTTTATGGACTCCAAAACCGAATCCGATCCCCAACTCCTCCAGGAGCGGCACGTGGCCTTTTCCCCCGGCCCCAAAGCGAAAATTATCCCCCACCAGCACTTCCCGGGCATCCAGACCATCGGCCAGGATGGTACGCACGAACCGTTCCGCCTCCATGGCGGCCAAGGTGCGGTTGAACTGGAGAATGAACATGGCGTCCACCCCATGCCGCTCCATCCAGCGTGACTTACCCCGGACACCGGTGATGCGTACCGGGGCCTTGCTGGGATCCAATAGGCGCAGGGGGTGGGGCTCGAAGGTGACAGCCAGCGTGGGGGCGCCGGGATGGTGGGCTGCCAAACGCCGCAGCCGAGCAAAAATGGCCTGATGCCCCAGATGAACACCATCAAAATTGCCGATGGTGACTGCTCCTCCCCGAAACCGATCGGGCAGATTGCCTATGCCGCGTATGATATACATCCTTCAAACCAACCGCATATTCCTTGGGGCGCACCCCGGAGGAGATCCCCTCTCCGAAGCTGCCTGGGAGCAAAAAGACTCCCTTTGAAGCGACCTTTGAGCGAAAACTTTCCTAAACCCAAAGAGCGCCAAAAGATCATTCCAGACGATCCACCTGTATCAAAGCCGGGAAACTACCGGATGGCCGCTCCCCAGTCAACGCCAGGGCATGGGTTGAAAAGCGGCTTTAAGACCTATAAAGTTCCGAGACCTTAAGCAAAACGCCGCTTTTGGACTGAATTGACGGGATCAGCCTGAATTCCTCTGGATTTGATCTGATCCCTCCAAAAGCAGCTGGATGCGGATCTTTGCGCGCTTGGCACGGATTGAATATGCTTGAGCCGTTGGATATCCGCAAACTCTGGCTGAAGGTTAACAGCCATTTTGCTCCTGAAATGAGTCCAATTCTGCTGACAGACAGGTTATTCATCTCCAGCTTGCACACACCATTACACTCAAAATTACCTAGACGGAGTCCGGGTCCATGCTGAATGTCCTGCGCAAAGGCGCTGAAACGAGCATCGCCAAAATGCTTCTGGCTCTGGTCGCCATGAGCTTCGTAGCCTGGGGTGCTGGAGATTTTGCCGCTCGCCGGGCGAATGCCCCAGTGGCCATCGTGGGGGACTCGGAAATCAGCCTCCAGCAATTTTCCAAAGCCTATGACGATGACTTTAACCGGCTGCGACAGCAGTTTAACGGCAGGTTGGATAAAAAAACCGCTGAAATGCTGGGTCTCAAGCAAAACAGCCTGAACAACCTCATCAACCGCCATCTTCTGATTCAGGCTGGTCGTGACATGCGCCTGGCTGTTTCCGACGACTATGTACGCCAGGATATCGCGGCCAATCCCGTCTTCAAGGAAAATGGCCGCTTCAGCAGTGATCGCTATGAACTGCTGCTCCAGAACAACCGCATGACCCCCAGCCAGTTTGAAGGTCGACTGGCCCAGGATTTGGTGACCAATCAACTCCAGCGCGCCATCACCACCATCACCCAGGTGCCCGAACCTCTCTTCAAGGAAGCCTATCGCTTATCTGAAGAAAAACGGACAGCGGCCATTCTCACCCTGAAGGCCCGGGATCTGGAAGTGGAAATCGAGCCCACCGAGGAAGAGCTCAACACCCATCTGACGGAAAACCAAAACCGCTTCATGAAGCCCACCCGGGTCAAACTCCGCTATGTGGTTCTCAGCACCGACAGCGTGCGTGAAGATGTCCCCGTCTCCCAGGAGGAGCTGGAAGATTTCTATGCAGGACATAGCGGAGAATACCGTCGGGAAGAGGTCCGCCGCCTCAGCCACATCCTGGTACCTCTGGAAGAAGGCAGCGACGATGAGGCCAAGCAGGCCGCCCGGGAAAAAATCCAGCAGGTCGCCGACCTGCTCAAGGCTGGCGGTGATTTCAGCGAATTGGCCAAAAACCACTCCGACGACATCAGCGCCGAGGATGGGGGGAGTCTTGGGGAGTTCAGCCGGGGGGTGATGCCTGAGGCCTTTGACAAGGTGGCCTTCTCCCTGGCCCAGGGAGTGGTTTCCGAACCGGTATTGACGGAATTTGGCTACCACCTGATCCGGGTGGACGGCATCGAAGCCGCCAACATCAAAACCCTGGAAGAGGTGGAGCCGGAAATTCGCGCACGCATTGTTGAGGATAAGGCCCTTGACCTGGTCTTTGACCGCTCCATCACCCTGGAAGACCAGCTGTTCGCTTCCGGTGAGCTGCAATCCGTTGCCGAAGAGTTGAACCTTCGCTTCCGGGAGACTGAATTCATCAGCCGCAACGACCCAACACTCACCTCTGTGGAAAAAGAGGCCAAATTTCTGGAAACCGCCTTTGCCACAGCCAAAGGGGAGCTTTCCCAGGTGGTGGAAATATCCGACAACCGTTTTATCGCCCTCGAAGTCCTGGATCGGGAGGAGTCCTCCCCGAAAACCCTGGAGGAGGCCCGTCAGGAGGTGGAAAAATCCTTCAAAAAACAGGCTGCGCAAAAATTGGCCCGGGAAAAAATGGAAACTCTGCTGAAAGCCCTGCTGAACAGGGAAAAGGATTGGGCCCAGGCTGCCACCGAACACCAGGCGATCCAATATCGCACCACCGAACCCTTCTCTCTGGGAGGGGGTAAAAAAGCTCCAACCAAGGATGTCCGGGAAGCGATCTTTTTACTCAACACCGAGCACCCCGACCATACAGAGGTGATCGAAAGTGGCGGCACCTTCAAGCTGGTGAGCCTCCTCGGCATCGTCGAGGCTGACCCCAAAGGCCTGGAGGCCGCCCGGAAAAAAATCAGCCCTGATCTGGAAAAAAGCCTGGGAGCCGAACTGTTTCAGGCTTTCGTAACCGGATTGCGCCAGACCACCCCGGTTGAGATCAACCAGGAAGTGTTTGAACGTTTTTAATTGAAATATGCGCCACTGGTTTTGAATCCAAACCACTAAAAACAAACAAAGGCCTTGAGGGAGCTCCTTCCCCCAAGGCCTTTGTTTTGTTCTTAACGACAGGAAGGCACAATCCAAACATTCAGCGGGCTCCCCCCAGCAAACCGCTTGTTCTCTCCAGCCTCCCACAGGCTTTATCCCTTTCAAAAACACTTCTTTTCAACGGGAAAGATTGGTCGCCTCTTGCCGGTTATGCTATATAAAAGCCTGGGTAAATGAAGCCATTCCATCAATGGATATGCTTCCAAACCAACCATTCCAAATCCCCTTTTTTTTAACAACTCAACAACCTGGCAGGAGGGCATCATGGCCGGCTACGAACATCAGCTTAAGCGCAACCAACTCCTCCAGGAAGTTCTCAACTCCGTTCTTAAATTTTCCTTGGAGCCCCTCTCCCTGGAATCCTTCCTGGAGCACACCCTCGACCTGCTCCTGGGTATCCCTCAGCTGGCGCTGGATGCCAAGGGGGCGATTTTCCTGGCGGACGAAAAAAATCAAATCCTGCACATGGCCGCCCAACGGAGCCTACCCGAAAGCCTCCAATCCGCCTGTGGGCGGGTTCCCTTTGGCAAATGCCTCTGTGGTCGGGCGGCGGAGAGTGCAACCGTGCTTTTTTCCGATCATCTGGATGATCGCCACGACATCCGCTACACCGGGATTCAAAACCACGGCCACTACTGCATTCCCATCCTCTCCGGTGACAAAACCCTGGGGGTCATCAACCTCTACGTCCGCCCCGGTCACGCCACCGACAAACAGGAAGTGGATTTTCTCCAGGCCATTACCCACACCCTGGCTGGCGTGATCGAACGCAAACGGGCGGAAGAGGCCCTGATCAAGGCCCGTGAAGATCTGGATTCCATCGTCCGCAAGCAGACCACCAAAAATATTTTTAACCGCACCATCATCCACCGAATTTTTGATCTTTGGGACCGGGGAGGCCAAGGGGAGCGGTGGCCTGCCCCCTCTTTTACCGATATCAAATTGATATTGGAGACCATTTTTTTCGCCAGCCTCAAACAAAAAGAGGAAAACCCCATCAAGGTAAGCGTCTCCCTGGTGGAGTCGATGGCCCTGCTGGACGAAGTGGCCGCCTACGACGGTATGACCGTTTTGTTCGACCACCCCTTCCCCTTTACGGCTGACACGCTGGTCAATCTCTCCCCCGCCTTTGACCCCAGCACCACCTCCCTGGTGGTGATGCCCGAAGATGGCACTCCGGGCCGGTTGGAAATTCATGGCGCGATCTATTTTTCCGCCCGTGGGCTCCACCGCTTCGATGCCCTGACCTTTGCCCGCACCCCCCTGGATATCTTTACCGTAGCCGCCAAAAAAGCCGGGCATCTGCTGATCTTCCGGGGCAACGATGTCATTGGCCGCTACGCTTCCGGGGTCTTTTGCGAGCCCACCAGCCTCCCCTTTACGGAAAGCCCCATGGCTTGGAACCTTCTCAAGGTAGTGCGGGGTCATCCGGAGTTTCGGGAGCTGGACATGGGCTATTGGCAGGTCTATCGGGATCTGATTGATCGCCTGTTGCTGGAAACCGCCAGACGCGGCCAGGGAGGAGCCATCCTCTGGATGCCCGAGGCGTTACTGGAACATTCCACCGCTTTTTCCGACCCCAAATTCCGTCTGACCAAACGCCCCGATGGCGCCCAACTCATTGGCCGCTACCGTCACCTGGAAGAACGACTGGAAGCGGGGGAGCCGGGAGCGGATTTCCACCGCCTGAAGCAGGAACTCGCCCTCCACAAAAAACATCTGATCGACCTGGTGGAACTCCTGGCCCATTTTTCCCGGGTGGATGGGGCCTTGATTCTCTCCGACCGACTGCAACCCATCTCCTTCGGAACCCTGATCACCGCCCCTCCCTGGAAAGGGCAGGTCATTTCCTGGCTGGAGGAGCGGCTTTTTCCATCGGTCCATGTGGATTTCAACCGATTTGGCTCCCGACACACCTCCGCCGTCAACCTGATTGGCCAATGTCCCGGAGCCATCGCCTTCGTCATCTCCCAGGATGGCCCCATCGCTGGCATCACCCGCAAAAATGAAAACACCATCTACTGGTGGCCCGACTGCCTCTCCAAACTGTGGGATGCCTGACGGCCTCTCCTGGCTCAAAAAGATCTTCTCCGTTGAGATATAGCAATTCAAATCAAGAATTGGACATATGCTGCTGTACTTTTTCTGTCATTCCCGCGAATGCGGGAATCCAGGGGGGCTGGCGCGAACCTTTCCAAAATCTTGTATCA